>DATCHD010000070.1:0-26394 GCA_036508555.1 Prolixibacteraceae bacterium | reverse complement strand
AGAAACAAACGTTTATCAAATCCAGCCAGCAATTTTCTCTTCGATCTTTCTTTCCGGAATGACTTAATCAATTTAAGAAACTGATCTAAAACCAGTTCTTTTTGCAGTTTCTCTTCGTCGTTGTATGATTTTGGAAAATCCGGCAATCCGGTAGAGCATCTGTCCCATAAGGCTGAATACTGTTCTGTATAGTTTTGCATCTGTATTGCTTGTTCTGTTTAAGATGCTGAAAGTTCATTATTTAAAATTGAATATTGCAATATAAAACGACCAGTACCTGATTTTTACCGATAAACGATGGATGGTTTAATGTTAACACACTGATCCCAATTGATTAAGCAAAATAAAATACCTGTCAATCACATTTTCGATATTTTATGTATGAAAACCATTTGTCTGAAGCTAAAAATTTCTATATTTGCTGCGCTTTAAACGAAAAGCAAATGCCCAGATGGTGAAATCGGTAGACACGCTAGTTTCAGGGACTAGTGCTCGTAAGGGTGTGCAAGTTCGAGTCTTGTTCTGGGCACTGATCAAACACAATACCCGCTGATTATCAGTGGGTATTGTTATTTGTAACCTTTTTATAAGAGGTTATGACAAATATTTTTTGAATCGGGTTAATCAGTGCCAATAACGCTACAAAGCTTCCAATTAAAAGTTGTACATCCATTTTCTGTTATTTAGACATTGGCAAAAATAATTGAAACCTCCCCGTCAAAGATAAACAACAAGAAAATATGAATGCGTATTTTTAGCAAGCAAAAAACATTCGGTTCAATTAATTATCAATTTATGACTGCGCTTTTTATTGTACTTTTTGTTGGAGCCATTTTTGCCGGGTTTCTAGGATCTTTAACAGGGTTAGGGGGTGGAGTAGTTCTGGTACCTCTGTTAACAATAGGTTTTGGTATTGACATACGTTATGCGATAGGTACTTCTTTGATAGCAGTGATCGCAACATCTTCGGGAGCTGCTTCCGCTTTCTTGAAAGATGGTTTGCTTAATATCCGCATCGGAATGTTTCTGGAGATTGCGACAACACTTGGCGCTGTAGCAGGAGCAGCGATTGCTTATTTTGCACCCACACATATCATTGCTATTATTTTTGGATTTGTGCTTCTTTATTCAGCTGTAGTTTCATTTAGAAAAAGCAAAGAGGCAGATGATCTTCATGACCAGGATAAAGTGAAGTATGGCAGATTTGCTCATTTACTGAAAGCAAGGGGGACTTTCGTAGATAAGACAGGCGGGGAAATAAATTATAAATTACAGCATGTAGGAGGTGGTTTTGCTGTTATGATGGTAGCTGGAATTTTATCAGGTTTGCTGGGGATTGGCTCAGGCGCCCTTAAGGTTATTGCCATGGATTCAATTATGAAAATACCTTTTAAAGTATCAACAGCTACCAGTAATTTTATGATTGGGGTAACTGCCGCAGCCAGTGCCGGTATCTATTTTAGCAGGGGATATATTGATCCGGTATTATCTATGCCGATAATGATAGGTGTATTGAGCGGATCACTATTGGGTGCACGGATACTCCTGAAATCACAAACTAAATCGATACGTGTCATTTTTGCCGTCGTGATAGTTTTCTTAGCTATGGAAATGATATACAATGGAATTGTAAAAAGTATTTGATCATGTGGAAACAAAGAGTTGAAATGGGTGACAGGCAAATGCAAAATTTTCTGGGGACACTTTTGAGAATAGGTGTTCTTACTTCGGCATTTATAGTTGTAGTAGGCGCAGTCATGTATTTTATACAGCATCATGGTGAAACCATGGATTATACAGTTTTTAAATCTGAACCTGCAAGATTGCGTCAAGTGCACACCATTCTGATAGAGGCGTTGCAATTACGAAGCAGGGCTGTCATACAGTTTGGACTTTTGTTACTCATTGCAACACCGGTGGCCAGGGTATTTTTCTCACTGATAGGATTTATCTTAGAAAGAGACAAAATTTACATTGTCATTACTACCATTGTTCTCTTTATCCTTTGTTTAGGTTTGTTCAGCAGCTATCTCACCTTCTGATGCAATCCTGTCCTATAGCTTTTTCAACTTTCTCTACCATCTCTGTGTCCCAGGTATAACTGCTTCCAGGCTTATCCAGTCCGGGCTTGTAAAGACTGTATTTCTGGGGTTCCATGGCAACGATGTAGCACTGTTTATCGCATTTACCGCTGTATTTTTTTGCAAGCTCCAGGTTGCAAGAAGTTCTTTCAGAGTTTTTTCTTTTGGATCGGTATCTATGTTATTTTCCATTTGCTTGTATTCTTAATGCTGCAAAGATAACTAATCAAAAATTATAAATCGCTATAGTATCACCTAAATCGTTTAAATATCACTAAAAAAGCATTCAATCTCATACTTTCATCTGTTTACAGGGAACAAAATCACGGAACTGTCAATCCCAAAATTTTGGTCCTTTTCTTCAACAATTCCCTGTATTTTAATTTCATTTCGTTTGATAAAAAGCATATGTCTATCAGATCGAACCAT
Organism: Prolixibacteraceae bacterium; assembly: GCA_036508555.1. Classification (GTDB taxonomy): domain Bacteria; phylum Bacteroidota; class Bacteroidia; order Bacteroidales; family Prolixibacteraceae; genus CAINVV01. The sequence goes on along the minus strand of DATCHD010000070.1, from coordinate 23,884 downwards.
GAGGGTAATGCTGTCTGAATGGTATTCAGAGTATTTTCGATAATTTTGTCATTTATTCCGCATTGCTCTCTTCCAAAGTAGTTGACGAGTATTCCCCTGGTAAGGTTTTTCTTCTTCCCCTTCAGGGTCAAGGCAATTTCCTCCAGATCACCCTTTAAAACAATTGAAGTATTAAGCAAATCGTAGGCTGGGGATAGAGCAACCATCCCGTTTTGGACGATAACGGAATAATTTTTGAGATGCATATCTTCATTTCCTACCAGAAAATTGAAAAGGACCAGTTTAAAGAGTTTTGCCTTTTCAATGACCGGAAAGGTGCAATAACTTTCAATCAGTTTCAACAATCTTTCCATCGAATAGTTATACTTGGTATCCCTGCTCATACCAGCCAATTGGCCAAAATCTTCCACAGCTATTTTTTCTTTCTGTCCTTTGCGGTCGAACCTTTTGATAAAATAGGTCAGTGACATGTCTTTGGAATAAGCCAATCCATGAAGTGGTACATCTATTCCTATTGTATTGGCTAATCGCATAGTAAGATCTTCGTTTTGAGGAAGTTCCGGGAAGAAAACATGTTGAGGTTTTAAAATATACCTGCCATTTTTGTCCGCAATATCGAAACGACCCTTTTTGATGTTTAAAATGGCACTCAGTTTGGGTTGGACCCCTTGAATTGACATTTTTGATGCTCTCCGCATTGCTTCCATCCGCAATTCGTCTGCGGTAAAATCGAGTAATGCGAGATCGTTCAAAACAGGGGACAAAAGCCTTAACCCTCTGTCGTGGTAAAGGGATTCCCCACAAAGAGAATATGTGATTGGACAACGGTTCACGATGGAATTTCTTTCAGAGTTACATAACCTACCAAATCTTCGCATACCATCATAAGTTGAGAAAAGGAATCATTTCTATCAACTTTACTGTATTTCAAAAGTCCCTCCAATTGGTATCCTTCCGGAAGTAACCCGTCAAAAAAGGGAGGAAAAGAATCAAAGCTATAAAGCGATTGATTTACTGGCATAGTAAGTGAAACAGGTGGACCTGAATAATCTTGCAGGTACTCAAAACTGTATTTTTTGCCGATTACCAATTCAGTGAAAGTACCGACATGGATATTGTTAACAAAGACTTCAGCGTTTCTCATCGTTGGTAGTTTGGTTTAAAATTGGACTGTTTAATTGAACCTGGATGTTGAGTACTTTTAATATTTTTCTCAAGGTATCCAGTTGGATGGTCTCTTTTCCTTTCTCGATATCGAAGACAGTAGTTTTGCCAATACCCGCCATCTCGGCCAGTCGAAGCTGGCTGAGCCCCGCAGCTTTTCGATGATTTCTTATTACCATTGCCAATATTTTTGGATCTAACATGATTCGGTTGTTTTAACGGTAAAAATAAACAATTTGTTTTGAAATAACAAATCAATAATGTATTATTTACTGTTTTAGAGGTAATATTGTCTGTTTTTCTTAATAGATTTTAAGTATACCCCATTGAAATACTGTTATAGCAGTAAATTTATTCTAATAATCTTAGACCTCTTTCAACAAATTTAATAAATCAACAGTCGATAAACGGGCACTCTGGTCGGTGCCTTCGAGGAGATTATCGGCAATGTCGCGCTTGGAAGCATGGAGCTGCACGATTTTTTCTTCGATAGTATTCCTTGGCTACCAACCGATAGATAGTTACAGGACGTGTTTGTCCGATGCGGTGCGCACGGTCGCTGGCTTGATCTTCTACGGCAGGATTCCACCATGGGTCGAGGTGCAGCACATAATCGGCAGCAGTGAGATTGAGCCCAAGTCCACCGGCTTTGAGGCTGATCAGAAAAAGTTCCCCTTTACCCGCCTGAAATGCTTTTACCGCTTTTTCGCGGTCAGGAATTGAAGTGGAGCCATCCAGGTATTGGTAAGTAATGCCTTGTTTGTCGAGCGCTTCTCTTACAATGGACAAGTGCATTACAAATTGACTGAACACGAGAGCCCTGTGGTTGTTGGCCCTCAGTTCTTCGATGATCCCAAAAAATGCTTCGAGCTTGGCTGATGGCAACTTGATTTTTTCATTTACCAATGAGGTGTTGCAACAGGCTAACCTCAATTTTGTTATTTCTGCCAATGCCTGCAGATGTTGTTGCCCACCTGGACCGGTACTATTTTCGAGAGTAGAAATCGCTTCCTGTCGCAGTGCTTCGTAAAATGCCATTTCTTGTTTACTTAACTCCACACTAAAAGATATCTCAGTTTTAGGGGGAAGTTCGTCCAGCACTTTATTCTTGGTCCTTCTCAGGATAAAAGGGGTAATCAGTTTTTTTAAATGGTTTTTCTGCGAAGGAAGATCGTTTTTGATGTACCTGTCGGTAAAATGGGTCAAAGTCCCTAAAAGGCCCGGATTACAAAATTGGAAAAGATTCCAGAGTTCCCCCAGATGGTTCTGGATCGGTGTACCGGTGAGGGCTAACCTAAAACCGGCATGAATTCCCATGGCAGCCTTAGATGATTTTGTCTGGTAGTTTTTTATGGCATGCGCTTCATCCAGAACTACCATTGACCACTGGGTTTTTGCAATTCGTTCTTCTTCGGATTGCAGCAGTCCATAGGTGATCACTAATACATCAAAAGCCGATATTGAATCAAAAGTTTCCTCCCGGTTTCCGGTTTTGAGAATATGGACGTTCAGAGAGGGCGCAAATTTTCGCAGCTGAAATGGTATTGGCATGGCCGGTTTCCCTGGACAATTCTCTGATAGCCTGGAATTTTTGTCCGTCGACCATTCCATAGACGACTTTTCCACCTTTTCCCGGTTTCATATAGGGCGGAGCGCTGTTCAAAGGTTTGACAAACATTTCTGCCTTTAATCCATCTCCAATCGGGATTATTTGAACTCTTATCCGGGCATCTGCCTCAATGGTAGTTGCCGAAGAACTACTTTCGGCCATGTCGGAATGTACTGTCATGATACCGCTCAGGTGGGAAACTGCTTTCAACAATTTCTCTTTCCCCCTGAATGGAATAACGACACCCTGTTTAATGATTTTTACCGCCCGTTGTTGCTCGGGAGAGAGCAATACAAGCTTATACCGGGTCTGAGTCTCTTTGATAAGAATCATCAATCCATCGAGGGTCTGTTCCCACTTTTCCTGATGGTTGATCCTGCTCATCAGACAGGGAGCTGCATCGGGATTGGACAAATGATTTGGAAGTTCAATTTTAACAGGAATCCCGTATTTTTCCATGACAAAGATAAGCTCTCGCAGAAACAGCCAGTACTCGTTTTTTTTGAGGTTGATGCATAATTGGTTCGAGTTTTCGGATGAAAGTATCCAGCTTCTTAATATTCAGTTCTTCCGGACAAAACAGAAAATTTAACCAATAAAAAAATTCGTTATAGAAACCTAATTCCGTTTTTGAAGTCTTATTTCCAAGTTCATCGGCTACTCGTGCATTATCAAAATGTAATATGGATTTTCTGAAATTACCACTAAAAAGTTCAATCTGGGCTCTCATAAGAAGCGTCTCTTTATTGAAGATCATCTCCAGACTTTCAGGGGCCTCGCCCAGATGGCCTTGTTGCATCAATATATCTGCCTTGATTATTGAAAGCTGATTTCCCTTGAAAGCAGAGTCGATATTGCGATCAATAAATTTCTGGATGCTCCCGAAAGCCGAGATCCCTTAAATATTGTTCATTTCTGTAATTTTCATTTCTGGAAAACTTTAATGTCAACAATTCTACCAACTTTCGCGTCGCATCGTCCAAATGTTTATATGCATCCAGTAATTCAGGCAATTTTAAATTCATGGGAACTATCTTGAATTGATACTATAAATGGCAAAATTTAAAGAAAATAATTTGTGTATTCATTTTTGAATGGCACTCATCTTATGAAGTACATCAAGTGCCTGCTTATCAGATGGATCCAATTCCTTGATTTTCGTAAAATATTCCATGCATCTGGACCTCATTTCCGCAGACTCCTGCTTGTTGGTGTTATACAGTTTTTCATAAGCCAGAAAATACCAGGATCCAAGGTATTTGTAGCATTCAACAATCGATTTGCGATTCCTGGTCTGATCTCCTTTCAACAGAATTTCCAATGCCTTTTCATAAGCCTCTTTGGCACCTGAACTACTGGCCTCTGGGTCGAGTAGCGACTGCATCCTGCCTTTCCAGATAAAACCGCCTGCATAATCAGGACTCATCCTGCCCACTACCGTGAAGGCACTGTCTGCTTTCAGGTAAAAATGCCTCCTATTTTCCTTAACCTTCAAACTGTCCGTGAATGGGATTATGTTCTTGTTCTGTAGTTCCATCAGCGAATCGAACCGGGCTTTCCAGCTCTCCCCCTCGAAGAAATATTCTTTTCCAATCAGGAAGGTTGCATTGAGCCGATCGGCACCGCTTTCAATCATTTTTGCATAGAATTGAGCAGCCTCCCTGTGCATCCTGTTTTTAGCTGCCAGCCTGGCTATTTCCTGGAAAAGGTCCGTCCTGGCGGGTTCCAGTGCAACAGCCTTGCGATAGTTCTCAATGGCAAGTATTTCATCACCGGTTTTCAGAAGAATTTTAGCGAAATAGATATAATCCAGGGCAATCAGCTTACCAGGATCGTGCAAAGTGAAAAATTTCTTCATATATGCCAGCGCATTCTGGTAATCACCGGTTTCATAAGCAATGTAGCCCCTGATTCGGAGTAGCACTGATTCATCGTGGTTGGCAGCCATGACCTCTTCCAGCAATGCGGCCGCTTCGGTATATTTTTTATTGAAGAAAAGCACAATTGCAAAGCGCTCCTTCTCATCCGAATTCGGCTTGGTCCGCGACAGATAGGTCTTGTATGCCTGCTCTGCTTCCGGATATTTCGCGGTAGCGTAATACAAGTCACCAAGATATTTGTACACCAGCACCTGATCCTTCCTGAGGGCGATCGATTTGTTGAAAGCTGTTAGGGCATCTTTCCAGGTATGAGATAATAGGTCGATGTACCCGCGGTTGCGCCAGGCAATGGCCGACTTTGGATCAAAGAATATAGCGCGGTCATAGGCATTGGCCGCAAGTCCCCAGTTTTTCTTCAACAATTCAAGATTGCCTGTAATCAGATGAAGCTTAGCGTACTTCGCATTGATATTGAGACCCTGGTTGATAAAGAGCCCTGCAGTAATCGTATCTTTTTTCGACAGGTTGATGCAGCCCTCCGCCACCGCACTGTACACCTCAGGATTCAGTTTATCAGCCCGTCTGGCACGATCAAAATATTCTGATTCTCCAATTCTGTCGTTACATAGCAGTGCCACTTTACCCAGACCCACTAATGCAAATGGATTTTTCGAGTCCAGCGCAGTTGCTTTTTGAAACAGGATTCTGGCGCTGTCAGTCTTGTTTGAGGCTAACAATGCATCCCCAAATCCGATGAGAGAGAAAATATCTTCAGGTGTTTTCTTTACCTTGTCGCGAAAAAAAGATACAGCCTTTTCAAACTGATGTTCTTCCAGATAAAGAGATCCTTGATTTTCAGTTTTCTGAGACCAGCAATTCAGGAAAATAATTTCAAATACCAGCAGTAAAATTACCTTGTTTCTCATACCTGGAAGCTCCATTACAAATTTGGTCTGACGTTAACGACCCTGGTGGGCGCAACGGCAGGGATGATACCGGCCTTCAGGATGATCCGCTGCCCTTTGTCGCTCGCTACAAAGGAAACAAATCCTGTGCAAAGTCCGCTTCGGGGCTCTGTATTTATCATATAAACAGATCTGGTCAATGGGTACATTTTGTCCAAAAGATATGCCTGGTAAGGTTTGTAGCTGTTTTCTGCGGTTGGAAAATCTGATTCACTGACAGCCAGTACCCTTATTTTTTTGTGAAATGAAAGGTGGAGGGAGTCGTTTTTGTTTCCGATCCAGCTGGCTCCGACGAAGCCGATTACGCCCGGATGTGTGGCTGTATACTCAATGACATCCCTGTTGTACGATAATGCCGAGATGTGGGTCACTGAAAAATTCCCCCGACAGATAGAATCGGCCATGTACCTCACAATACCGGATTTCCCATTGTCGAAGAGCACTTTTACAGGTAGGGAAGGGGATGACGGATTGAGCTGTTTCCAGTTGGTTATTTTTCCGCCAAGAATATCCCTGATCTGTGTCATCGAAATGAGCGAGTCCTGGCAGGAAGGATGAACGATCAGCGCGATTGCATCGGTGGCTATTTTCAGTTGTTTTGCGTAGAGTTTCCGGTTGTTGACGATGTTTATCTCCTCTTTATTTAACTTGCGGGACGCGACAATCAGATTAACACTGTCATTAAGCAATTTTTCAAATGCCTCATTCTCAGGGATATATTCTGCCTTAATTTCAGCATAGCCATACAATCCTCTGAATAAATCAACCTCCGCCTCCAGAACCGGGCGAAATGTCTCATCCACGGCAATCCTGGCTTTGCCAGAGGTAGGTGTATTCTTATAAGGATCTCCCTTAAAGAACCTGCACGAACCATTTAAAATCATCACACACAGCAGAATACAATAGATTCTCACCTTGGGAAATAATTAGTTCAAAACAAAGCGGATAGGCATCGTAAAGTTGACCAACACAGTTTGGCCCCTCTGCTTACCGGGGGTCCAGATCGGCATCGTTTCCATGACCCGGAGGGATTCTTCGTCGCAACCGAAGCCGATACCCTTGACAACCTTGAGGTTGATAATTTTCCCTTCGCGGTTGACGACAAAATTGAGAATGACAGTACCCTGAATGTTGTTTTCCTGAGCGGATAACGGATACCGGAGATTGTTCTTGATGAATCGCAGCATCTCCCTTTCACCTCCCGGAAATTGCGGCATCTGGTCCACCATGACGTAAGTCTTGTTATCATCTCCGGCAATTTTCGCATTATCCGTATTGGCTACAGGTGCCGCGATATCATCGGTTCCTTTGTCGAAGGTGGTGTTGCTGATGACTGCCTTCTGCTCGAGCACCTCTTTCTGTGTGACCGGCGGCTCTTCGTTAACCTGTTCATCAGGCTTAATTTCAGGTAGTTGGAATTTAATAGAGTTTCTGAGAGGCTCCGGAGGCGGGGGCACCTCTTTCAAAAGCTCATCCTCTTTTGGAGGGTCCAGTTTGATATCGGTAAAAACCCTGACAGTAGTGTCTCTTGCTGTCTTTTTAGGAAAGATCTGCCTGATCATAAATGGAGCTGCTACAACCATAATAAAGGCTATCGAAGCAATTAGCAAGGCGTTGAAATGTCTCCGGGATGAGTTGGTTCTTAACTCATAACCACCATACTCGCGGTACCTTGGATCGAAAACCAGATCGCACCACTCCTTTGAAAAGAGATCATTATTTGGTGCCATTCGCGCTGAGTGTTTCTGTGTTCAACTTTGCAATCAGGTCCAGGTCAAAAGGTGAAATATCAGCAATGGCGTACCGGTCGATGTTGCAGATCGCCATCTCGTCCAGCACATCAATCAGGTTACGGTAAACAGAATCGTCTGTGGCCCGGATCAGAACAATCGGAGCTTTCTTGTCTTTTGTGATCGCAGTCCGCCTGGTTTCGAACTCCTCCTCCGAAAATTTCTTCTTCTCCTTTTCGGCCTTCAGCTCCCTGACTTTCACCATCACCTCATAGTTTTTCCTGATAAGATATTGGCGCAATCCTGTGGGAGAATAATCTGTCGGGTGCAGAACCGGATCCACCCCATTTTCCCTGGTTCCCTCATAATAATAGGCCTTGTTGTCTTTGCCTAAAAGGATGGTGATAGTCCTCGAGGCCTTTACCTTAGTCTGATCCTCTTCACTCAGCTTGTCTTTGGAAGGAAGCGCGATCTCCATGGTCTGCGGCTTGTTCAGTGTAGTTGCCAGCATAAAAAAGGTGATCAAAAGAAAGCCCAGGTCGACCATCGGAGTGAAGTCCACCCTTGTCGATAACTTCTTAGTCCGGCCTTTCTTCCTGCCAATTCTATGATTTTGAGCAATTTCAGCCATGGATTGTCATTTAATTTCCAGATCAGCGGAGGTTTCGAGACTCGTAATCAGGTTATATCTGTTCTCCTTCAGATCCTGCATGGTTCCCATCAGTTTTTTGATGATAGGATAAGCGGTCGACTGGTCGGCCTTAATGGCAATACGATAATCGGCACTAATACTTCGGGCTGCACTTACCCAGTTTTTAAACTGATTATCAATGGAATCGCATGGTATCCCGATCGCATTGACGGACGCATCACGCTCTTCCGGTTTCAGAGCAAGGAAGGATTTCATCCCGTTCATCGGTACCCCGAAGCTGTTGATCAGACTGAATTCCTTTAACTCATCCGGTGTGAAGGAGACGTTGTAGGTCGTTCCCATTTTCTCTAGAAGCGCCTTCCTGTTTTCCTGTCCGTCGATGCCGAAAAAGACTTTTCCTTTGGCATCGACCAAAACAAGCATGATGTTTCGTTCAGGTATCTTTATTTCCGAGATGGAGGCAGGTGTATTAACCGTCGTTGCTTCCTTCTTCGTAAAGTTGGAGGTTAGCATAAAGAAAGTAAGCAACAGAAAAGCAACGTCACACATCGCCGTCATGTCAATAAAGGTACTCTTTCTGTGAATTTTTACTTTCGGCATAAATACTAAATTTCATCGTTTCACTCTTTACTTCGGGCGGCCACGCAGGGCCGCCCCTACACTTGCTCCAGCGGATTTGCAATCCGCTGGTAGACCTTTCGCTTTCTTGCTCCAGCGGATTTGCAATCCGCTGGTAATTGTTTCCCAACGGATTGCAAATCCGTTGGAGCATTTACGGTCGGTCAGTGTTTCGCCGCAAAAGTCTGCGCAATGCTGTAACCGGCCTCGTCGATGGCATAAGTCAGCTTATCAATTTTCGTAGTAAAATAGCTGTAAGAAACCATGGCCACAGCTGCCGAAGCGATACCAAACGCAGTGTTGACAAGGGCCTCAGAAATTCCGCTGGCCAGCGCGACAGAGTCAGGAGCGCCGGCATTAGCCATGGCTGCAAAAGAACGGATCATACCGAGGACTGTACCTAAGAGTCCCATCAACGTAGCGAGTGAAGTAATAGTAGCCAATACGGGGAGATTCTCCTCCAGTCCCGGAAGTTCCAATGAGATAGCCTCTTCCACATTTTTTTGAATATCGAGAATCTTTTGTTCCCTGGTCATCAGGGTATCCTTTTCCATTTGTTCGTACTTGTCGAGCGTGGATTTCGCAACACTGGCCACTGAACCCTGCACGCGGTCACATTCTGCTTTAGCGCCTGCTATGTCATTGACAACCAGGTACTCTTTCAGTCTGGCCACAAGTTTTACCGGGGCCAGATTACCATGAGCCTTCCGGATCGTATAATATCTTTCGATTGAAAATGTCAGGGCTGTCAAAAGCAAGGTCATCAAAATGGGAACTATATAGCCCCCTTTGTATATTAAACCGAGAAAATTGCCCTGAAGCGGTAAGTTATCCGAGTCGTTGCCCTGGAAATTGGAGGATGCGCCCATCAGCACAAAATAGACAAATAGGGCGATCACAAAGGCAATCGGTATAACAAACCCGGCGAAAAAATTTTTCATACGCAGTTGAATAATTTATTTAAATGTAAAGATCTCTTTTCCCTTTTAAAATTTCATCATAATCTTTACGAAATTTTGTAAGCAGGTGAGGTTTATTCTGAAAGTATTCAGCTCCTTCAATTTCGGCCATCTCTTTTTGAATCAGTTGCTCACCGATAACTCTGGTTTCAGGGGAGGCATAATCATCCAGGTATTCCCGGTAGGTGAGAACGGCATTCAGTTTGCAGAATTTGCCTTCCACGCAGTGGCTCAGCATCCCCATGATGGTCTCACCGGTACGTCCGCAGCGGTAACCAGCCGTACAAAATGATGAAATATAGCCAAGTTTTCCGACTTCCAGAATCACTGCATCCAGGTCGCGGGGATCGCCGATAGTAAACTGCTCATGATCATTTTTTAATTCACTTTTCTGGTCACTATATGCTCCGATTCCAATCCGGGTGGAAGCATCCGTTTGGGTAACTCCCAGCTGAAATACTTCATGTTTGACAGAAGCTTTTTCTCTTGCCGTGACGATCAGTCCGGCTGTCGGCACAGAAAGCCGGAGTACCGCCACCAGTTTTTTGAAATTTTCGTCGGAGACATTATATTCAGAATGGTCGCTCAGCCAGGATCCAAGGGCAGGCGTCATTCGTGGAAAAGAAATCGTATGTGGTCCGATACCGAACTGACGCTCAAGATCATGGGTGTGATGAAGCAGTCCCATGACTTCAAATTTCCAGTCATACAGTCCAAACAAGGCTCCGATGGCCACATCATCCAGACCAGCCTCAAGTGCTCTGTGCAGGGCATAAAGCCGCCAGCGGTAGTTACCTTTAAGGGTGTTGGAGGGATGAACATTCTCGAAAGTCTCCCGGTGGTAGGTCTCCTGAAAAACCTGGTAAGTTCCGATTCCAGCCTCTTTCAGCTTCTTCAATTTGGCCATTTCCATCGGGGCGGCATTGATATTGACGCGACGGATATTGGTCGACTGACCGGATATCGGAGCTATTTCACTCACAGAATAGACCGTTTTGATACAATCGACCATGTAGTCCACATCCGTAGAAGGGTGTTCTCCAAAAACCAGTATCAGCCTCTTGTGTCCTTCCAGCAAAATGGATGATGTCTCCCGTTTGACCTCCTCCATGGTAAGAATGCGCCTCTTTTCCAGTAGATTATCCTTACGAAATCCACAATAAGCACAGTTATTGACGCAGTAATTGGCACAATAAAGCGGGGCAAAAAATACGATCCTATTGTCGTAAACCTTTTTCTTGACTTCCAGTGCCGTTTGGTTAATCTCCTGCCAGAGTTCAGGGTCCTGAACCTGAAGAAGCGCGGCCGTCTCGTCCGTATTCAGTGTATGGATCGAGAGTGATTTTTGTAAAATTTCCCTGATAAAGCCGGGATCTGGGTTACTATTGCGATTCAGCGCTGAATAAATAGACTGATTATCAATGTAATCCTTTCCGTCTATCAGGTATTTGTCGATTTCAGCGTTGTTAATTACCCCTTTTTTCCAATCCAAAGTACTAGAAGATGTCATATTGCAATTTTAAACTGCAAATATACTAGGTTCTTTCTCTTGTTTGATAGGTTGTATGCAATAGTTTGTGCGATAATTCTCCCAATGGTTTACCGAGAAAGTCGTTGTATATCTTGATAACTTCCGGATTTTCATGTGATTTCCTGATCGGCTTACCAAGATCCTCCGCATAAATAGCTGCCACTCTTTTTTTGCGTATTTCGGCATTCGTTGGAATCGGCTGACCGCCTCCTCCGATGCAGCCACCCGGACAGGCCATTACCTCCAGAAAATGGAAATCTGCAGTACCTGCTTTGACCAGATCCATGGCTTTTTTGGCATTCGTCAAACCGTGGGCAACAGCACATTTCAATTCCACACCCTCAAGGAACTTCCACTCTTCCAGCGTGTTCTCAATTTTTATAGTGGTCATTCTCACACCTTCCATGCCTCTTATCGGTTGAACTACCAGGTTCTTAAATGGAATCTCTCTGCCTGTAACAATCTCATAGACAGTTCTTAGTGCTGCTTCCATGACGCCTCCTGTCGCTCCGAAAATGACTCCTGCTCCGGTGGATTCGCCCATCAACCGGTCGAAATCCATCTCTTCAAGTTGCACAAAATCGATCCCTGCCTGCTTGATCATGATGGCCAATTCACGCGTTGTAAGTACATAATCAACATCGCGGTAGCCGCTGCCGTGCATCTCCGGCCTTGCGGCCTCAAATTTCTTAGCTGTGCATGGCATGATTGAGACAGAAACGATGTTTTTCGGATCGATGTTGCGGGCCTTGGCATAATAGGTCTTTACCAGTGCACCAAACATTTGTTGCGGTGATTTACAAGTCGACAGATTTTTTAGATACTCCGGATACATGTGTTCGATGTATTTGATCCATCCCGGTGAGCAGGAGGTTGCCATTGGCAGGGCAACATGTGGATCCTTGTCGACAATTGCTTTTCTTAACCTCTCCAGTAACTCAGTACCTTCCTCCACGATCGTCAGGTCGGCTGCAAAATCAGTATCCAGCACCGCGTCGAAACCGAGTCTCTTTAAGGCACAGACCATCTTTCCGGTGACCCTGTTTCCCACGGGATATCCCATTTCTTCACCCAGACCGACCCTCACGGCAGGGGCCGTCTGAACTACCACATGAAGCTCAGGATCCGAAATAGCCCCCCAAACCTCTTCTATGTAGTTCTTTTCGACCAGCGCTCCGGTTGGACAATGGTTCACGCACTGTCCGCAGTTGGTGCAGACGACATCATTCATCGATTTCTCATAAAAGGTAGAAATCTTCATCTCGTGACCTTTGTAGGCGACCGACAAGGCATTAACTCCCTGCAACTCTTCACAGGTCCGCACGCAACGCTGACAGCGGATACATTTGCTATCATCTTTAACGATGCTGGGAGAAAAATTGTCGAGGGTATATTTCTTTTCCCTGTAGAGTTCGATAAAATCCTGGGTCATAATTTTGTAATCAGATGCCAGTTTCTGAAGTTCACATTTGCCGTTTTTGTAACATTTTGTACAATCGGAATTGTGTTCTGATAGCAGCAGTTCGATGATATGTTTCCTGCAGTTTCTCACTTTCAGACTGTTAGTCAGGATGTCCATCCCTTCTTCACAGGGCGTGGCGCAGGCCGCTGTCAACCGTTTCTGACCGGAAATTTCCACCATGCAGACCCTGCAATTCCCTGCAACACAGATATCCGGGTGGTAACAAAGTGTAGGGATGACGACATTCACTTTCTTCGCGGCGTCCAGAATAACAGTATTTTCATTTACTTCGACCGGAATTCCGTTGATGGTGATGTGGATGGTATCAGACATTATTTTGGATTTTAGATTTTATTTTGCGTTCATTTCCACATTAGCACATAGAAGCACATTAGCACATTTCAATATATCATCTCCTCCCGAAAATTTTCCACAATGGAGGCGAACGAATTGGCGACTGATTGTCCCAGTCCGCACTTGGCCGTATATTGCATGGTCTCGCTTAATTTGAGCAATTTTTCGAGGTAAGGTGCCGGCCTTTCTCCTTTTTTAACTGCCTTGATCCCGGCTAACAGCTGCTGACAGCCAATCCGGCAGGGAGTGCATTGGCCACAAGATTCCTCCCTGAAAAATTCAAGGTAATTGTCCAGCAGATTGTACATGGAACGTGAACTGTTAAAGAGCATCATGGATCCTCCGGTAGGAAGGGAAATGCCTACAAGCTTACCCTGGTATCCGATGACGGTCTCCTTGAATTTCTTACGTGGAACAAGGAAACCGGAGGCTCCTCCTACCTGGACGGCCTTGGTATCGCCATCCCCGAACTCATCCACAAAGTCCTGCAGGCTCATGCCCAGCTCCAGCTCGTAAATGCCCGGTTTGGGGGTATCCCCGGAAATGGAAAAAACCTTTGAACCCCTTGAATACTGAACACCCAGATCGTAGAATTTCTTCGCACCGTACTTGAAAATAGTGTAAGTATGTGCCAGTGTCTCCACGTTATTGATCACGGTGGGTTTATTTCGGAAACCGCTAACGGAGGGGAAAGGAGGCTTGTTGCGCGGTTCGCCCCTCTTACCTTCGAGCGATTCAAACATGGCCGTTTCTTCTCCGCAGATATAGGCCCCGCTGCCCATAAAGATCTTAATGGTAAAATCGAGGTTGATTTTTTTACAGAAATAGCTGAATTCGTTAATGACCTCATTGAGCGGATTTTCCAGGTATTTGTATTCACCTCTAAGGTAAATAATCCCATTATTGGAACCAATGATAAATCCGCATATTGCCATAGCAGTCAGGACTTTATATGGAACCCGGGTAAGAATTTCGCGATCTTTAAAGGTTCCCGGTTCACCCTCATCGGCATTGCAGATCACATATTTTTCGGATCCATTCGCCTCGGAAGTCAGTTTCCATTTCAATCCTGTGGGGAAACCTGCACCCCCGCGACCCTTTAATTCAGAGCTGATTAACTCATTGATCAGTTCTTGTTTGGGCCGGTGGATAGATTTTTGTAATATTTTCTCCCAATCGGTATCGTGAACAAAAATGAAATCGACCCTTTTCAGTAAAAGATGTTGCTCGATCATTGTTTGTTATTTTAAGAATTTTGGAGGTACTCTTCTATATTTCTTTTTTCAGGTAAACACCGAGTATTTCCCTAACTTTTTCAGGTGTCAGTTCTGTGAAAACTTCGTGGTTGATCACCATTGCCGGGGCCTTATGGCACCAGCCCAGACAATTGGTTTCCACCAGACTGAACCTTCCGTCAGGTGTACTCTGGCCGATTTCAATCTTCAGCATATCTTCGATTGCCAGCAGGATCTGATTCTTACCCTTCATGGAGCAGGAGATTGTTTTGCAAACACGGATCGTAAATTTTCCCATCTTCCTGAATTCCAGAAAGGAGTAGAACGTGGCAGTGCCATACACCTCGGCCGCCGGAAGATCCAGCTCCTTCGAGATTTCTGTCATGGATCTTTTTGAAAGGTAATTTTCACATTCGACGACACCCTGCAGGATGGGAAGGAGGCTTTCGCGAGTACGTCCGTGGAGATCGGCTAATTCAACGATCCGTTTGTGAAGTTCCATATCGGTAAATTAAAAATAAATCAGCAGGTTCATTGAGAGTGTAACGCCTACCATTACTATGGAAACCATTGTCATAAGTTTAATAAGGATATTCAAACTCGGACCGGATGTGTCCTTGAAAGGATCACCAACAGTGTCGCCGATGACTGCGGCATTGTGGCTCGGACTTCTTTTACCTCCATAATGCCCCTCTTCGATGTACTTTTTGGCATTATCCCAGGCTCCTCCAGCATTGGCCATGAATACCGCCAGGATAAATCCGGTTACCGTGCTTCCCAGCAGAAGTCCCATCACACCTGGTATCCCAAACAGAATTCCAACGATTATCGGAATAAAGATGGCAAGCAGGGAGGGCGCCAGCATCTCTTTCTGAGCAGCTTTGGTAGAAATTTCGACACATTTGGCGTAATCTGGTTCTGCTTTATACTCCATAATACCGACAATTTCACGGAACTGACGACGCACTTCATCCACCATTTTTTGAGCAGCCCTGGCCACCGCGTTCATCGTCATTCCGCAAAAGAGAAATGCTGACATTCCACCGATGAAAGCACCAACGAGTACCAGAGGGTTCATAAAAGTAACATCGAAAGCAGCCAGCACGTCGATGAGTGTTCCTCCCTTTAACTGAGCTGTCAGGGGATGCTCCGGATGAAAGTTCACCATCCCGATACGGGCTTCTTCCAGGAAGGAAGCTAATAAAGCAAGTGCCGTCAGGGCGGCCGATCCAATAGCAAAACCTTTCCCCGTGGCTGCAGTTGTGTTACCCAGCGTATCCAGGGCATCCGTACGCTTGCGGACTTCAGCGCCCAGTTTGGCCATTTCAGCATTTCCACCAGCATTGTCTGCAATGGGTCCATATGCATCAGTTGCCAGTGTAATCCCTAACGTGGAAAGCATTCCAACAGCAGAGATAGCGATTCCGTAAAGCCCCATGCTGAAATCTTTCATGTGCCAGCTTGCGGCGAAACCGAAGGAAAGGATGATGGCAGCGCCAACGATTAATACCGGGAAAGCTGTGGACATCATTCCGGTACCAATTCCGGAGATGATGACTGTCGCCGGACCGGTTGTAGAGGCGTCTGCAATTTTTCTTGTTGGAGGGTAGGAAGAAGAGGTATAGTATTCGGTCACCTGACCAATCCCGATTCCAGCTAACAATCCGCACAACATGGAGATCCAGATTCCTGTATAATTGGGTATTTTAAGAAAGTACAAAATGAACCATGAAAGGACTGCAATCCCGGCTGCCGCACTGTTTACACCAACTCCCAATGCCCGTAGCAATTGTTTCTGACTGGCACCTTCCCGGGTACGGACCAGAAAAATTCCGAAAATAGAGAGCAGCGTTCCGACGGCTGCAATAAGCATCGGGGCGATAACAGCTTTGAACTGCATGGTTGTGCCCAGGCTGGCAAAACCGGCGGCTCCCAGTGCGGCTGTCGAAAGTACCGCGCCGCAATAGGATTCGTAGAGGTCGGCACCCATACCGGCAACATCACCAACGTTGTCACCGACATTATCTGCAATAGTGGCAGGATTTCGAGGATCGTCTTCCGGGATTCCGGCTTCAATTTTACCCACGAGGTCGGCACCCACATCGGCTGCCTTGGTAAAAATTCCTCCACCGACACGTGCAAACAATGCCTGCGTTGAGGCTCCCATACCAAAGGTTAATGTTGTGGTAGTAATAATATTGAGGTTCGATCCGTCGAGAGTGTCTGCAGCAGGATAAATATAATTTAATATGATAAACCAGACCGAAATATCAAGCAAAGCCAGACCAACCACAACAAGCCCCATCACAGCGCCACTCCTGAAAGCGACTACCAGACCTTTGTTTAGAGATTGATTTGCCGCATGAGCCGCCCTTGCAGATGCATAAGTAGCCGTTTTCATACCGAAGAATCCTGCGAGGCCGGAGAAGAAACCTCCTGTTAGAAAAGCAAATGGAACGAATGGATTCTGAATTTTCAGCCCATAAGCCAGAAATGCGAAAAAGATTGCAAGGCAAATAAAAACAATAGTTACCACCCTGTATTGTTGCTTCAAATAGGCCATTGCGCCAACCCGCACATGTTTGGCGATTTTTTTCATCAAATCAGTGCCTTCACTGTAACCCATCATGTCATTGAAAAAATACCTGGCAAAAAGCAAGGCAATTATAGAGGAGATCGGTACTACCCAAAAAATCGGATCAATCATAAAGGAAATTTTAATTGGTTATGTAATTGAGTATCTGATAGATTCAGCTCTGAGGCCAATCTATTTCAAAGTTTATTAAATTCTTCTTGAAAGTTCTATTTTTTCGCTAAAAATTAATTATAATTTAACACACAGATTGTCAAGTGTTTGATTATCATGAAAATCAATGTTGATGTACTTGAATAACAGGTTGTTCTGTGCAACATTTATTATGATTGCTGTGAGCATGAGCTTATCAGCGCAGCCAGATATTGGCGGATCCAAGTTCTGCAGCCTGAAGGTACAAAATCTGAAATGTGAGAGTCTCAACGATCCGCTGGCCATCGATATTTTGTCTCCACAGCTCAGCTGGCAGCTTATATCAGACATAAGAAATCAGAAACAGCTTGCCTGGCAAGTACTTGTATCAGATAAGGAGAGCGAACTTGCACAGAACAGAGGTTCTTTCTGGGATTCAGGCAAAATTTTGTCCGGACAAACATTCAATGTTCCCTATCGGGGGAAAGCCCTGCCAACAGTGTTAAAACTTTTTTGGAAAGTCAGGGTTTGGGATACCTCCGGGGCTGTATCGGCCTGGAGCCGGATCGCATCCTGGGAAATGGGATACCTTAAAAGCGCTGACTGGAAGGCAAAATGGATCGGAAAAGGAGAGGATCAATATCCGGATTCTGCCCTCACAGGTCCGGCACCCTATCTCAGAAAAACGTTCAGAACTGCAGGTGAAATCAGGTCTGCGCGAATCCGGGTATCCGGCCTGGGATTCTATGAGCTCTATCTGAATGGTGAAAAGGTTGGCGATCAGGTTCTTGCACCAGCACAGACGAATTATGACACCCGAAAGCTTCAAAAGCTGATCTATTTCCATGATGATCAATCCAGGCAACGTGTTCTCTATAATACATTTGATGTGACAAGACTGCTGCGATCAGGTAACAACGCCATAGGCATGATTCTTGGCAACGGATGGTACAATCAGCGCGACCGAACCGTGGAAGGATGTATGTGGTATTCGACCCCACGTCTGATCCTACAATTGGAGATAACCTACCAGGATGGACGTAAGCAGTTGATATGCAGTGACAAAACATGGAAGTTAACCACAGGTCCTATTATCCATGATGGTATTTTCACAGGAGAATTATATGACGCCAGGTTGGAGTTGGGCGATTGGAACAGCGTAAGTTACAGTGATCAGAACTGGCAAAATGCACTGGAGGTAAAGGCTCCTGCCGGCCGGTTGGAATCCCAGCTGGCACCATTTGATAAAGTCGTTCGTACCATCCGGCCAGTGTTCCTCAGTAAAGATTCACGGGGCACCTACCTTTTTGATGCTGGTGAGATGATTTCGGGCTGGGTGCAGTTAAGAATGCATGGGCAGAAAGGTGATACGGTAAGAATCAGACATATAGAGGAGCTGGGTGGCGATTATCATCAGGTTGATACCTATATCCTGAAAGGTGGAGAAAATGAAAGCTATGAACCGAGGTTTACCTGGCATGCTTTCAGGCAAATTGAAATCAGCGGACTAAAATATTCACCCGAGGCTAAAGATCTGCTGGTTAAGGTGGTGCATACCGATGTCGTTCCAACAGGTTCCTTTGAGTGTTCGAATCCTCTTTTTAACAAGATTTTTGAAAATTATGGCAGAACCCAGCTGGCAAACCTGCATGGCAGTATCAGCAGTGACTGTCCGCACCGCGAAAGACTGGGCTACACAGGAGATGGCCAGGTGGCAATTGAATCAGCTATTTTAAGTTTCGATATGACCCGTTTCTACCAAAAATGGTTTCTGGATATGGAAGATGCCCGAAATCACCACTCGGGTTATGTGCCACATACAGTTCCTTTTGGTGGTGGGGGAGGTGGCCCGGCCTGGGGTTCGGCCTACGTCATTATGCCTTGGTTTTATTATCAATATTATGGCGATAAGAAAGTCCTGCAGTTGCATTATGATGGAATGAAGCAATGGGTTGGTTACCTGGGTACGCGCTGCGACCAGGCGGGGATCGTGGTCAGGGAAGAGCCCAAAGGCTGGTGTCTGGGCGACTGGGCCACTCCGGAAAAGATAAAGTTATCACCAGAACTGGTCAATACCTGCTATTATTTTTATGTGGCAGATCTGATGGCAAAAATCGCCGGAGTGCTGGGTAACCCAAAGGACATCGAATATTTCACCGCACTTGCAGCAGCCATCAAAACCAATTTCAACAACAAATTCTACCAGGCAGCGATTGGCCAATATAGCGACGGAAAACAAGGTGCCAATCTCTTCCCAATGGCTTTTGGAATGACTGAAGAAAAGGAACGGCCACGCGTCTTTGCAAATATTTTGAGACATCTCGAAGAGACCGGAAATCACTTTGATACTGGCATTCTTGCCACACCATTGTTGCTGAAAGTGCTGACAGATGGCGGCAGGGCTGATCTGGCATATACTGTGATGAATCAGAGGGACTTTCCCGGTTTCGGGGATTATATTATAGGAAAGAATGCTACCACTATTTGGGAGAATTGGAATGGCAAAAGCTCCCATTCCCATCCGATGTACGGGAGTGTGGTTGCCTGGTTTTTTAATACCCTGGCTGGGATCTCACCTGATCCTGAACATCCCGGGAAGGCAGATTTTATGATCAATCCCTTCATCGACAATGAACTTACCTTTGCAAAAGCCTCTTACAATTCAGTTTATGGACTGCTTTCATCATCCTGGAAAAAAGAGAGGGATGCGTTGATACTTGATGTGGAAATACCGGTCAATACTACTGCCACGATCAGTTTTCCATGCGGGAAACCTGAACAGGTAGAAGAGAATGGTGTGTCGGTGATGAAATCCGGGGAATTCAAGTTTTTAAGAATAGAAAAAGACCGGTTACTTTTTAGGGTAGGTTCCGGTAAATATCATTTTATGGTTGTCAAATAAATTAAAAAAAACAGATGTTTAAAAAAATTGTGAAGGGTTTACTACTTGCGGCAGGAGTAGTTATATTGCTTGGACTTATTAGTCTTACCTCTCTGTATACTTATTTTAAATACCGGAATCATCAGCCTTTTGGAGAGCTGAAAACAGCCTTTCAACCCGGCAAACTGGGACAAAATGTAATTCCGTTTATTGGAACCGGAGGATATTCCTGGGTTTGTGCAAACAATTTCCCGGGTGCATCCCTACCTTTTAGTGTGGTCCGGCTAAGCCCGGATACGGAATCTTCCATTTTTCGCAAAAAGGCCATGAATACCTCCGGATACTATTACCCGGATAATCGCATTATGGGTTTTAGTCATACCCGTTTGAGTGGTACAGGAGCGACAGATGGAGGCCATTTCAGGATTATACCGGCAACCGGAGAAAACGGATGGAAAGATTATATGAACGGGAAATTTGCCGAATATAAACATGCCGATGAAAGAGCCTTTCCAGGTTATTATGCTGTAAGATTGCAAAATCCTTCAGTTCTTGTAGAATTAACATCAACCATGCGGACCGGCGTTCACAGATATACCTTCTCAGGCGGAAAACAACCGCATTTGTTGCTGGATATCTGCAGCATACTCGGTGATAAGAAGGTTGAGGGGGGAAGTGTAACATTAAATCCGGAAAAGGGGGAGCTGGCGGGGGAGGTCAAAACATTCGGCACCTTCGCCAGCCGGTATGGGGGCATCAAAGTCTATTTCTTTGCCAGATTTGACAAGTCTTATTCTAAATCAGTGATCAGGGACGGCCTTGCTTCTTTGACTGATCAGCTGAAAGGGACAGGGAAAAACCTGGGAGTAGATTTTACTTTTGAAAATACCGGTCAGGCCATCGGATTAAGATTGGGGATTTCTCATGTAAGTATTGAAAATGCAAGGTTAAATCTTGATACGGAGACTGGCGGACTTACTTTTGAATCTATCGTTGAAGCGGCAAAAAGCAAATGGGAAGAGAAGTTTGCTTTGCTTGAGCCTGAATTTGATAATGACAAGGTGAAAACGATCTTTTATACAGCACTATACCGATCTTTTCAGATGCCAACACTTTTTCAGGATGTTAATGGCGACTATTTCGGGTTCGACAAAAAAGTCCATAAAGCAGAAGGATTCAACTATTATACAGACCTCTCCCTGTGGGATACCTTCAGGACCCTCCATCCGCTGTATATGTTGATAGCTCCCAAAGAACAGCGGGATATGCTGGTATCACTGGTTAAGATGAAAGAGCAGGGAGGTTTTTTGCCCAGATGGCCTTCTGGTAACGGCTACACTGGATCCATGCTGGGTTCTCCCGCCGATATGGTCATTTCTGAATCGTACCAGAAAGGAATCCGTGACTTTGATGTCAAAAGCGCTTATGAAGGGATGAAATTCCTTGCATTGAATCCAACACCAAAGGGAGCCCATTTTGGCGGAAGGAGTGGAATCAGTGAATACAACCAATATGGTTATTGCCCGACAGATTTAATGGATAAGGCGGTATCACGGACACTGGAGTATGCCTGGGCCGACCATGCCATCGCAGTTCTGGCTGATTCTCTTGGCTTCAAAGAAGATGCGAAACTATTTTATGCACATTCAGGGTACTATCGGAATCTCTGGAATCCGGCAACGAGATATTTTCAGTCGAGGGATTCAAAAGGCAACTTCTCAACTCTGTTTAATCCGCTTAAGTTATCCTATTTCGATTCCAACGGCAAATATACGAAGGACTATGTAGAGGGAAGCGCATTACAGTGGCGGTTTGCAGTTCCTTATGACCCAAAGGGGTTAATTTCATTGTTTGGCGGAAATGAATCTTTCGTTAAAGAGCTGAATGATTTTTTTGAAAAATCAGATCCGGTAATGAGCAACTGGAATCCGGGTTCTTATTATTGGCATGGGAATGAACCCGATATTCATTCTGCCTATCTCTTCAACGAGGCCGGCCGGCCCGATCTGACCCAGAAATGGTCGGGATGGATTCTTGACAACAAATACGACGTCAATCCGGGAGGAGTAGATGGGAATGATGACGGCGCAACACTTTCTTCCTGGTACCTCTTTGCTTCCCTCGGGTTTTATCCTATTGCCGGATCCGATTATTATGAACTGGGGGCGCCACTTTTTAAAAATGCCGTCATTCATATAGGAGATAAAACGTTGCAGATAACAACAAAAAACTATTCCTCTGCGAACAGGTATGTTTCGAATATCTGGCTCAATGGAAAACTTGTCAATGGTACTAGGCTCAAACACAGTGAAATAGTTGGTGGAGGAACATTAAAATTTGATATGAGTCAAATGCCGGTGAGAATGGCTCAATGACATTTAAATTGAAAATAAAAATACCAAAATATAACGGAATCTTAACCTATTAAGATGATTTATTGAAAATTTAATAAAATATTCAATTTTTTCCTTCAAAAAATCATTAATTAAGGTTTTTTAACTATTATTGTAAAGCTTTAATCCAAATTATTAACTTTATAAATGATAATAAAAAAGAAAATAGTATGAAAAGGGTTGTAATTGCATTTAGTCTGTTGCTGGCTTTGATCATTAGCAGTTATGGACAGAAGTCTAAAATATATACAGAGTATGCCGGGCAAGGGGATGATCGTATCGAAATAATTGTGGTTAGCGGCACACCGCATCAAATGGGTGTTGAACTGGGTAAACATTTAAAAGATAAAGCCAGGGAAAGTATGCAAAAGTACCTGAATGCGGCACAAAAAAAGAATAGCACTTTATTTAGCCAAGAAAATTTACTTCTTGCCTGGAAAACGAACGAACCATTTATGGATAAGCGTTTTATCGAAGAACTGAAAGGTTTTTCCGAAGGCTCCGGAATTGATATTAATTTTCTTAAAGCAGCACATGCTATCCCATTTATTTCTCCCTATTCCTGTAGCGGTGCAGATGCCTGGGGAAAAGCTACAAGTAACGGCCATCTGTATCAAATAAGGAATTTGGATTATTCAACCGATGCCGGATTACAGGACTATCCTGTGGTCATTGTTTATAAGCCCGCAAATGGAATTGCACACGCAAATATTACGTTTTCCGGAATGCTGTCCAGCCACACAGGGATTAATGCTCAATCTATTGTTTTGGGGGAAAAAGGCGAATCGACTGAACGTGAAATGCCTTATGACTTACATGGAAAACATTTTTCCATACTTTTCAGACAGTTGTTATACGATGCAAAAAGTCTTACGGATGTTGAAAAAATAATTGAGAATTCTAAATTGATAAAACGCTACTACCTATTTGTAGGCGATGGAAAACTTAAAGATGGAGCCGCGGTTAAATACCTGGTTTCCACTCCCGATTCCGTTCGTTTGCACAAATGGACAGATATGGATAAAACTGATATTCATGTCCCGAAAGTTTATAATGATATTACTTATTACACGATGAATAACGATTTGGCCACAAAATTCTTTGATGAGCATTATGGCCACATAGGTGCACCTGAAATGATCAAATTATCAAAGTCAGTTGCTTCAAATGGAAACCTGGTCGATGTTGTGTATGATGCAACAGCTCTGGAAATATGGGTAGCCAATGCTACTGACCGGGAATCAGCATCTGCCCGTGAATATATCCACATCGATCTAAAAAAATATTTCAAATAAACTTTAAATGTACTTTCTATGAAAAAAAGATTCAAATTAGCCGGCTTCGTTTTTTTAGGGTTGATACTTTTTGTCACCTGTAAAAAAGAAACTCCTGCACCGACTGCATCATTTACTGCTGCAATAAATGACGGTGTAGTTACATTTACTGCTGTAGTGACCAACGATAGTAAATATGAATGGGATTTTGGTGATGGTAGTTATATTAATACAATTGTTGCGCCTGTTCATACTTATTCTCAGGCATCTACTCCAACCGATTTTAATGTGTCACTGACAATCAAGGGTCCTGGTGGTCAGGTTACTACAACAAATAAAGTTACGATTCCTGCAAAGACTAAGATGCAATATTTGACAGGTGGTACTCCTGCAGCGCCAAAATCCAGAAAGTGGAGGATAGCTGTCAGCGCCCCATCTTTTAATATCAATAT
>DATCHD010000069.1:0-49395 GCA_036508555.1 Prolixibacteraceae bacterium | reverse complement strand
TTAATGATTTTAAAGTTTTCCATACTATTAATTTTTAAATTATATTTACTGAATCCGATAATTACCTATTCATAATGCCTTTATTCTTTTAATGTAAAATGAAAAGTTGTTCCTTCGTTTTCTTTTGATTCAAACCAGATTTTACCTCCATGCCTTTCGATGATACGTTTACAAATGGATAGTCCTATGCCTGTGCCGGGATATTCTTCTATTGAATGTAACCGTTGAAAAATAATGAATACCCTGTCGTGAAATTGCATATCGATTCCAATACCATTATCCCTGACCGCAAATTCGTAAAACTCATTTTTCTTTTCACAGGAAATATGTATTTTGGGCATTTCAGATTTCTTTTTAAATTTTATAGCATTCCCAATCAGATTTTGAAAAACCCGCATAATCTGTGATTCGTCCACTTTCAACTCGGGAAGATCTTTGTTAGTAATTAAAGCGTTATTTTCAATTATAAGTTGCTGCAGGTTTGAAATGGTCTGTCCAAGTACCTGTGATATATCAGCTTTTGTAAAATCTTTCCCATGGGAAGTTGTTCTTGAATAATCAAGCAGATCGTTAATTAGTTTCTGCATGCGGTTTGCACCGTCAACAGCATAATGAATGAAGTCATTTGCATCCTGATCTAATTTATCTTTATATCTTTTTTCGAGCAATTGAGTATAACTTACAACCATTCGTAACGGTTCCTGCAAATCGTGCGAAGCCACATAAGCGAATTGCTCGAGTTCTTTGTTAGCGGTGATAAGCTCATCTGCACGTTTTTCTTTCTCTTCACTCTGAAAAGCAAGTTCTTTATTTGCAATGATTAACTCTGCAGCACGTTTTTCTTTCTCTTCACTCTGATAGGCAAGTTCTTTGTTAGCAATGACTAACTCTGCTGCCCTTTTTTCTTTCTCTCCGTTTTGAAATGCAAGTTCTTTATTGGCAATACCTAGCTCTTCTACACGTTTTTCTTTCTCAGCAGCTCGTTTTTCTTTCTCTTCATTTTGAAAAGCAAGTTCCTTGTTGGCAAGGATTAACTCATCTGCCCGCTTTTCTTTCTCCCTGTTTTGAAAGACAAGCTCTTTATTGGCAATGATTAATTCTGCCGCCCGTTTCTCTTTCTCATCGTTTTGAAAGGCCAGCTCTTTGTTGGCAATGATTAACTCGTCCGCCCGTTTCTCTTTCTCTTTGTTTTGAAAGGCAAGCTTTTTGTTGGCAATGATTAACTCATCTGCCCGCTTTTCTTTCTCTTTGTTTTGAAAGGCAAGTTCTTTGTTGGCAAGCATTAATTCATCCGCCCGCTTTTCTTTCTCCCTGTTTTGAAAGACAAGCTCTTTATTGGCAATGATTAATTCTGCCGCCCGTTTCTCTTTCTCATCGTTTTGAAAGGCCAGCTCTTTGTTGGCAATGATTAACTCATCCGCCCGTTTCTCTTTCTCTTTGTTTTGAAAGGCGAGCTTTTTGTTGGCAATGATTAACTCATCTGCCCGCTTTTCTTTCTCTTTGTTTTGAAAGGCAAGTTCTTTGTTGGCAAGCATTAACTCATCCGCCCGCTTTTCTTTCTCCCTGTTTTGAAAGGCAAGTTCTTTGTCAGCAATGATTAACTCATCTGCCCGCTTTTCTTTCTCTTTGCTTTGAAAGGTAAGCTCCTTGTTTGCGATGATAAGCTCTGCTGCCCGTTTCTTCTTCTCTTCTTTTTGAAAGACAAGCTCCTTGTCAGCGATAATTAATTCAGCAGCACGTTTTTCTTTCTCCCTGTTTTGAAAGGCAAGTTCTTTGTTGGCAATGATAAGCTCAACTGTACGTTTCGCTTTCTCTTCATTAGCAATGAATAACTCATCAGCTTTTGCTTTTTTAGTCATATTCTGTCTCGATAAAGTTGTTTTAAAATTAGAGTATATCAATCAGTTCCCAAAAGCGTTATTAAAAAACAGCGTGGTCAAATTGCCCACGCTGTACTTGAGGTCCGACCAAGAACCCGACAAACAGATGTAAAGCAACGACCACGCTTGCACGTGGCGTTTTGCTTAATATCCTGTGGTAATAAAGAAATTTGGACGGTTTCAATACCAGAACTCAGCTAAACGCTATATTTAATATTTCGGTAATTCTGATTATTCCACGTTTCTTTTAAATTTCGTTTCACAAATTGATTATATTTCGGCAAAAGATAATCATTTAAATACTCGATTATGTTAGAAATAAAAAAGACCTACGTAACTGACGGCAAAAAACATCCATTTGCGGTGCAGATAGACATTCAGACTTTTGGCAAAATTGAGTATGTACTTGAGGACTATGCTATAGGGCCGTTTATTGAAGAAAATGACTCGGGCGAATTATTTTCAGTATCTGAAGCCAAGGAATTCTATTCTTAACAGACATTGCAGCCTTCGTGTCAGCATCGTCTGGATTATCCAAGAGGGAAGTGAACTGTCCCAAAAAATGGGACAGTTGAAAATGCAGGCAGAAGATGTTGAAATGAGGGAAACAAGTCGTAACGGAACTATTTTTTGAATTGCATTTCTACCTGGGGACAAATTGTCCCCACAAGAAAAATTAATATGGACAACCTGAAGTTATTTGAAGAGAAAAAAGTGCGAACTCATTGGGAGGTATTGGAAGAGCAGTGGTATTTTTCAGTGATTGATGTGGTAAGCATTCTGACAAACAGCAGCAACCCCCGCGACTATTGGTTCAAAATGAAAATTCGGGTTAAACTGGAAGATGGCATTGAACTGTCGACAATTTGTCGACAGTTCAAACTCAATTCTCCTGATGGAAAACTGGAAAAAAAGTGGTGACGAGAGAGAATTTTTTACCACCGGTAAAAGAGAGCAGAAAACTCGAATAGATTTAAGGATACGATAAAAATATTGTCACTTCCTTTCAAGTTCGTACACCACTTTTTTCACTTCCTCAGCCCACTGAGCGGGTGTCTTGCTGGTGTCGAAGGTTTGCCAGGGGATTGGCTTTCCGAAGGTGATCGAAAATTTCTTACCCTTCTGCCTGAACATCTCGTCGGGGAGCAGAAACATCTCAATGTTGAGTTTAATGCCGATAAACTGTCTGAAATTGGAGAGAAAGTAAAAGAACGAAGAGTTCCGTCCGCTCATGAAAACAGGAATGACATCCCGCTTGTGTTCGACTGATTTCTGGATGAAGTGCTTGTGCCACACAAGATCACGGGTAACCCAGTGTTTCCTTCTGGATGCAAGACCGGCAGGAAATAGCAGTACTTGCTTGTTAGTCTCGTATGCAGCATTGATCTGATTGATAGAGCTTCGCTGGTTTCCGAATTTGTTTATTGGGATAAACAACTCCTTCAGCTGGGGGATTTTAGTCAGCTCATCGCGGACAAGAAAGAGCGAGGACCCCAGAAATTTATGTACTCCATTGATGAGGATTAAACCATCGAATCCGCCCAACGGATGGTTGGAGGCAAAGATATACCGCCCTTCTTTTGGGAGGTTTTCAGTACCCTGAAAGTCAAATGAGACCTTAAAATATTCTAGCGAGGCAACCACGAAATCGATCCCCATCTTGTCGATATTACCGAAAATGATTTCGTTGAGTTCACGGATGTGCAGCAGACGATTCATCCATCCATATACAAATCCGGGAATACGGCGGGCCAGTTTGGCATTCTTTTCAGCGACTAAATCTTTTAGAACTATTGGCTTCATGAAGTGAACAATGAAAAGTGAACAATGAAGAACGGAGTGATCCCTCGTTTCAAACGAGGGATAGCAGAATGACGCATTAAGCATCGAGGGGATGCTGAATCAAGTTCAGCATGACGCTGGACACAAACATAGTTTACCAACAAGTTACCAACATAAATCATGATAATTCGAGCAAAATTGTTAACAACCTGTTGAGAAATTGTTTTGTGTAATAAAGTGTCACATATTGTCACGAAGTGTAATAATGTATACTTTTACGTTTTACAATTAGGTCAGGTAGAAATGGTCTCATTTTCGAACAAATACAGTGCAACCGTCGACGGTAAAGGGCGTATCGTGCTTCCGGCTCCATTTAAAAAGGAGATGGGCGATGCGCTTGAGCCTTTATTTGTTGTCGAAAAAGATGTTTACGACGCCTGTTTGAACCTTTATCCCTATTCTACCTGGCAAACAAAGGTAGAAAGATTGAGGAAACGTTTGAACATGGATGATCCTGTTCACAGTAAAATGTTATCAAGGTATTACGAAGAGATCGTAACGGTGACGATGGCCGAAAATGGCCGGCTGAATATTCCCGACGAGATGCTTCAGTATGCAGGGATAACGAAAGAAGCAATATTTACCGGACAGGGGATGCGGATGAGGTTATGGGAGCCTTCACGGCATCAGGCATCAAGACTTAGCGATGAAGACTACACCAGGTTGTACAGGGAGCTGCTTGGTGGACCGATGGAAAATTTTTAATAACATAACAGTCGTCGCATGAGTGAGTATCACACACCGGTGTTGCTTGAAGAGAGCATCGACGGACTAAACCTGCAACCCAATGGCATCTATGTGGATGTTACGTACGGGGGAGGGGGACATTCGCGCCGCATACTCGAAAAGCTGAAGGGTGGTAAACTGGTTGCCTTCGACCAGGATGAGGATGCTCTCCGGAATGTCATAGACGACCAACGGCTCCTGTTTGTCAATCACAACTTCAAATACCTGAAGAATTTCCTGCGTTACCACGAAATCACCAAAGTGGACGGAATTCTCGCTGATCTGGGCGTTTCCTCACATGATTTTGATCAGCCCGACCGTGGTTTTTCCTTCCGTTTTGAAGGTCAGATGGATATGCGTATGAACCAGTCGGCCGAAAAAGATGCCGTGAAAGTCATCAACGAATACGAAGTGTCACAGCTGGGCGTGATGTTCAGGGAATATGGTGAGATCCAGAACTGGAGAAATCTGTCCCAGACGATAGAGCAGGCGAGGACAGCTGAGAAGATCGTGACCGTTAGCGAGTTTCTGAACGCCATCCAACGCTGCGTGCCGGCGAAGATCGAAAAAAAATACCTCGCCCAGGTCTTCCAGGCTTTGCGCATTGAAGTCAATGGCGAGATGGAGGCCCTCGAGGCTTTCCTGGTAAGTACACTGGATGTGCTGAAACCGGGTGGTCGGCTGGTAGTGATTGCTTACCATTCGCTGGAAGACAGGATGGTCAAGAATTTTATGCGTTCGGGCCGGATCGACGGCAAGACTGAACAGGACTTTTTCGGGCATTATCATCTGCCTTTCGAAGTCCTTACCAGGAAAGTCATAGTGCCTGGTAATGCTGAAACAGACAAGAATCCAAGGGCGAGAAGCGCGAAATTGCGGATCGCGCAAAGGAACTAAAAATGGAAGAAAAAAAGAAAAATAGTCGATTTACCCTGGGGGAGCTGCTGAACGGAAAGTTCTTCGAGCGAGAGATTTTCGTGCGAAACAAGCTCTTGCTGTTCATCATTTTTCTGATGTTGGTGGCCAACATAACTGTCCGGTACAAGACTGCAAAAGTGCTGCGTGAAGTGGACAAGCTGGATAGGGACGTGAAGGAACTCAGGGCACATTCCATCAGCGTGGCCGCAGATATCATCAAGCTGACGAGGCCTTCCGAGATCCTCGACCGCATTAAGAATAACAAAATGGGCCTCGAATCATCCAGGGTACCGCCCAGAAAAATTTATGTAGAGAAAATTTAGCTATGGAGGTGAAACAGGGCATATTGCAAAGGTTTAAGATGATCTACGTTGGGATCGTCGTGATCACTTTGCTCATACTTGTCCTGGTGGTTAAGATCCAGTTCTTCTCGTCCCAATGGAGCGAAAAAAGCAAGCTGTTTAAGGTGGTGGAGGTTCCTGTGCAGGCTCGCAGGGGAACCATCTGCTCGGCTGATGGCAGTCCGCTGGCAGCATCCATCCCGCACTACAGACTGAGAATGGACCTGGGCGTTCCTCCATTAAAAAAATATTTTTCACACGATGTCGACTCTCTTGCCCTGATGCTTTCCCGGTTTTTCCGGGATAAGTCCGCTACTGCCTACCGGCGTGCCCTGTCGAACGCTTATCAAAAGGGGGATCATTATTTTCTGATTTCTTCCCGCAAGATCGATTATGAAGGTCTGCAGAAAATCAAGCGGTTTCCGATTTTCCGGAACGGACAGTTCAATGGCGGGCTCATCATCGAGCAAGATTATGAGCGGATCTATCCACTCGGAAACCTGGAAAGCAGGACACTTGGCAAGATGAAAGAGGGTATTTCGGATGGACTGCCTGCTCAGGTGGGTGCCTTCGGATTGGAAGAATCTTTTGAAGAATACCTGAAAGGTGAAGCCGGACTGGCCCAGAAGGCCAACATCTCCGGCCGTACCATGGAAGTGCATCTGGAAGAGCCGACCGAAGGATGCGATCTGATTACTACGCTGGATGTGAAACTACAGGATCAGGTCACCTATTCCCTGCGCAGAACACTCGAGAGAACCAGAGCGCAATACGGAACTGCTATCCTGATGGAGGTAAAAACCGGCGATATCAAGGCGATCTCCAACTTTGGAAGAAACAGCAGCGGCGAGCTCATCCAGGGATACCAGAATTACGCATTGGGAAACGCAGGTTGTTCCGAGCCCGGATCGACCTTCAAACTAGCTTCTTTGATGGCTGCGTTTGAGGATAGAAGGATAGATACTTCTACGGTTGTCGATACGGGTAATGGCTTGTGGATCAATAAGAAATGGAAGGTTCGAGATGCTGATACCGAAAAGAAGGGCGGATATGGAAAAATTACAGCCAAACATGTTTTCGAGGTTTCCTCGAATGTCGGGGTGGCCAAACTGATCACCTCAGCTTATGCCGGTGAAGAGAAGGATTTCTTTGACAGGATTCATGATTTTGGACTGGATATTCCTTTGAAAGTTGGGATCAGCGGCGAAGGCGACCCTTATTTCAACAGGCCTGGCGACAGAATGTGGTCGGGTGTGAGTATGACCCAGATTTCATACGGTTATGAGCTAAAAGTAACACCGTTGCAAATACTTGCTTTTTACAATGCGGTAGCCAACGATGGCACCATGATGCAGCCACGGCTGGTCAAGGCTATCGTTAAGGATGGCGAAATCAGCAAGAGCTTTGGAAACAAGACCCTGATCCGGTCAATCTGTTCCAACCGGACACTTCGTAAAGCCCGTGCCATGCTGGAAGGGGTTATTGAAAGAGGTACGGGAATGGCGCTTAGGGCAGCCACCTACAAGATTGCCGGCAAGACGGGTACAGCCCAGGTGGCTAACAAGAATGAGGGATATAACAAGAACGGCAGGAAAGTTTACCAGGCCTCTTTCGTAGGTTATTTCCCTGCCGAAGAACCGAAATATTCGTGCATAGTGGTCGTCAACAAACCGTTGGGAGATTATTACGGAGCATCAGTCGCGGCACCGGTTTTCAAACAGATAGCTGATTATGTCTATGCTTACGAACTCGGTACCAATACTGATTTTGATTACAAAGATCCGAAAATTGTTGAAGACTATCCGGGATTTGCCGCCGGCCGGAAAAAAGATATAGCAAAGGTTTTGAACGAGCTGGACATCATGAATGGCTGGAGTTTCTATAAATCTGAATGGGTGGAAGCCAACCGTGAAGAGGATGGTGTCTCCGTCAGCAGCAGGGAAATGAAACCGGGAATGATTCCGAATGTGAGGGGGATGGGGGCCACAGACGCGGTCTATCTTCTTGAGAAATCGGGTCTCAGGGTTTCCCTCAGAGGCTTTGGCAGGGTGAAATCTCAGTCATTGCGCGCTGGCGACCCGACGCGGAGAGGACAAAACATTGTAATTACGCTTGGATAAGATGTGTTGCCGGTCCCTGAGCGGAGTCGAAGGGTGAAGGCAGGAACTGAGGAACTGAGAAAATGAAAAATTGAGAACGAAAAGGGATGAAAAGGTTAAAAGATATATTATTGGGAATTAGTGGTTTGACGATTAGGGGAGATGATACTATCGAAATCTCGGGTATCGCTTTCGACTCCAGAAAGGTAAAGGCTGGATCGCTCTTTGTAGCCACTTCTGGCACCCATGCCGATGGCCATCAGTACATTCAGGCTGCTCTCGAAAAGGGTGCAAAGGCCGTTTTGTGTGAGGTATTACCAGAAAATCCGGAGGTTTCAGTAACCTGGATTCTCTCACAGGATCCAGCCGCTGATTTGGGTGTGGTCGCTGCGAATTATTATGATCAGCCCTCCCAAAAGATGAAAGTAGTTGGGGTTACCGGTACAAATGGCAAAACGACTACCGCCACCCTTTTATACAGGTTGTTTACCGGATTGGGAAATCAGTGCGGACTTTTTTCCACGATCTGTAATTTCATCGGTGACAAGAAAGTCGATGCCAGCCACACCACGCCCGATGCGCTTCAGCTGCAGGAGACCATGGCAGAGATGGTCACTGCCGGCTGCACCCACTGTTTCATGGAGGTCAGCTCCCATGCCATCGATCAAAAGCGTATCTCCGGCATCATTTTCGATGGTGCTATTTTCAGTAACCTGACCCATGATCACCTCGATTACCACAAGACTTTTGCCGAATACCGCGATGCGAAAAAGAAATTTTTCGATCAGCTGCCCGTCGAGGCTTTTGCCCTGACGAATGTGGATGATAAAAATGGCCTGGTGATGCTACAAAATACCAAGGCGGGAAAATATACTTACTCTGCCCGCACCATGGCCGATTTCATGGTAAAGGTGGTGGAGAGTCACTTCGATGGTATGTTGCTCAACATCAATGGCAAGGAATTCTGGAATCATTTTGCCGGAAACTTCAATGCCTATAATCTGCTGGCGGTCTATGCCGCCGCCGTCCTGCTGGGTGGAGATGCTGATGAGGTGTTGAGGGTGATGAGCATGCTGAAGCCTGTCGATGGCCGTTTCGAGATATTCCGCTCGCCAGTCGGTTACTTCGCGGTAGTCGATTATGCGCATACGCCGGATGCGCTCAAGAATGTTTTGTCCACCATCAACGAAACAAAAACCGGCGACCAGTTGGTGTTTTGCGTGGTTGGGGCAGGTGGTGACCGCGATAAGACCAAGAGACCCGAGATGGCCCTGGAAGCGGTAAATGCCAGCGACCGGCTCATTCTCACATCAGACAATCCGCGTTCGGAAGAACCTGATCAGATCATCGCCGATATGATGGCTGGGGTACCTGTCGTGCAGCTTTCGAAAGTGCTTGCCATCACCAACCGCAAAGAAGCCATCCGCACTGCCTGTATGATGGCTCACAGCGGTGATATCATCCTGATTGCAGGCAAGGGACACGAAGATTATCAAGAGATTAAAGGTGTGAAACACCATTTCGATGATCGTGAAATTGTAAAAGAAATATTTAATGCATCGACCTTAAACTAACCATATATGCTCTATTACCTCTTTAAATACCTCGACAAATTTGATATCCCGGGTGCCAGGATGTTTGAATACATCTCTTTCCGTTCGGCTCTGGCCGTGATCGTGGCGTTGTTAATCTCCACTATCTGGGGTAAAAAGGTAATCAGCATATTGAGAAAGCAGCAGATTGGCGAAGAGATTCGGGACCTCGGGCTCGAAGGTCAGCTGCAGAAAAAGGGAACGCCAACCATGGGAGGAATCATTATAATAGCCTCCATCCTGATTCCGGTGCTGCTCTTTGCCCAACTCGAAAATGTCTATATCATCCTGATGATCACTGCCACCATCTGGCTGGGAGTGATCGGATTCATAGATGATTATATCAAGGTCTTTCTGAAAGATAAGCAAGGGTTGGCAGGCAAATTTAAGATCATGGGTCAGGTCATGCTGGGCCTGATCGTAGCCGGAACGCTCTATTTCAATGATAGCGTGATCGTTCGCGACCAGGTATATCTTCCCAACGGAAGGGTAAAAACCGAATCAGTTGTCAATTCCCAGACGGGGAAAAAGGAGACGCGTCAGGTTACCATCGACCGGAAATCGACCGAAACAACCATTCCGTTTATCAAGGATCACCAGTTTGATTATAAAGTTTTGGTGGGCTGGGCCGGTAAAAATGCCGATAAAGTTGTATGGCTCCTGTATGCCCTCGTCATCATTTTCATTATCACGGCGGTTTCCAATGGAGCCAATCTAACCGACGGACTGGATGGGCTGGCGACCGGAGTCTCGGCCATCAGCGGGACCACATTGGGTGTCTTCGCCTACCTCAGTGGTAACTTTATCTATGCAGGATACCTGAATATCATGTATATACCATTCACCGGTGAGCTCACCGTCTTCATTTCGGCCTTCATCGGGGCCTGTATCGGTTTCCTGTGGTACAACTCCTATCCGGCGCAAGTCTTTATGGGCGATACCGGGAGTCTGTCGCTGGGAGGAATTCTGGCTGTCTTTGCCATCATCATCCGGAAGGAGATTCTGATTCCGTTGTTGTGTGGCGTCTTCCTGATCGAAAATATTTCCGTCATGATACAGGTTTGCTGGTTCAAATACACTAAAAAGAAATATGGTGAAGGCAGGAGAGTCTTCCTGATGGCGCCGCTGCATCATCATTATCAGAAAATGGGTTTTCCGGAGGCTAAAATTGTGACCCGCTTCTGGATTGTTGGGATTATTCTTTCGGTCTTAACGATTGCAACACTTAAAATCCGATAGAAATGAAGCAAAAGCGGCTGGTAGTTTTGGGGGCAGGAGAGAGCGGCGTGGGAGCGGCTATCCTTGGTAAGGCCAAAGGATTTGACGTTTTCGTCTCCGATCTGGGTGCCATCTTGCCTGAATACCTGGCTGATCTTACCATGAATGCCATTCCTTTCGAAGAGGGGAAGCACACTTTTGAATCCATTTTAAATGCTGATTTGGTAGTTAAGAGTCCGGGTATCCCGGATAAGGCGCCTGTCATCAAAGAGCTGGTGAAGGCAGGGATTCCTGTGATATCAGAAATTGAACTGGCAGGCCGCTTTACCAACGCGAAGATGATCTGTATCACAGGCAGTAATGGAAAGACTACTACAACACTTTTGATATACGATTTGCTGAAGCGCGCCGGGTTAAATGTGGGATTAGCCGGAAACATTGGCAAGAGCTTTGCAAGGCAGGTAGCTGAAGAGAACTTTGATTATTACGTGCTTGAAATTTCGAGTTTCCAGCTGGACGGGATGTTCGATTTTAGGGCCAATCTGGCTATTCTAACCAATATTACACCGGATCACCTCGACCGTTACAACTACCAAATGCAGCACTATACTGATTCCAAATTCAGAATCGTGCAGAACCAGACGGAGGAGGATTTCTTCATCTACAATGATGATGATCCAGTGATTAAGGAAGAGTTGGCAAAGAGGGACCTTCCTGGTAAGAAACTGCCTTTCTCAATTGATCATAAAGTCCTGGAAGGCGCATGGGTAGAAGACAAATCAATGAAACTAAACGTATTCAATAATACTTTCGATATGACAATTTTAGAACTGGCACTACAAGGGAAACACAACCTTAACAATTCGATGGCAGCCGGGATTTCCGGGATGGTGCTTAAACTCCGGAAGGACGAGATCAGGGAATGTCTGAGCGATTTTCAGGGAGTCGAACACCGGCTTGAGCGCTTCATGCGGGTGCACGAAATTGAATTCATCAACGACTCCAAGGCCACCAATATCAATTCGGTATGGTACGCGCTCGAGAGTATGACGACGGATGTGGTATGGATTGTTGGAGGGACCGACAAAGGGAACGATTATACACAACTCTTTGAACTCGTGAAAGAAAAGGTGAAGGCGATTGTTTGTCTGGGAGTCGATAACAGCAAGATCATGGCTGCTTTTAAGGATTTTGGAATCGAAATTGTGGAGACTAAAAGTATGTCAGAGGCCGTCAGAAGCTCCTATTTCCTTTCATCCAAGGGAGATACAGTCCTGCTTTCGCCGGCGTGCGCAAGTTTTGATCTTTTTAAAAATTACGAGGATCGTGGCCACCAGTTTAAAGAGGCGGTCAGGAATCTATAAGCTTAAAGTATGAAGTTTAGTGATTACATCAGCAGGTTAAAGGGAGACAGAAAAGTCTGGATGGTGATTTTCGTTTTGTCGTTCATCTCGGTTCTCATCGTTTACAGTTCGACGGGAGCGCTGGCTTTCAGGCGTGCGAACGGAAATACTACCTTTTACATTTTTAGACAGGTGATTTTCCAGTTAGCCGGTTTGTTGGTTATTCTGCTTATGATCAAGAATTTCAGTGTGAAGTTTTACAATAAGATTGCCAATCTGGTGCTCGTTTCTGCGATGGCTTGTATTGTTTTGGGGATTCTGATCGGCAGGGGTTCTGGGCGCACCATTCCACTCGGTTTTTTTAGTTTTCAGCCTGCGGAGCTAGCCAAAGTAGCGGTGATGATGTGGGTGGCCAGAATATTATCTAATACGAAAGAAACGGATGAATCCAAGCGTAAGGCATTTTACAAGATTTTGGCAGTAATGGGATTACTTGCACTGCTGTTAATGAAGGTGAATTTTTCTTCTGCCTTGCTGGTTTTGGCAACCACCTTTATCCTGATGTTCATCGCTCAGATTCCGTGGAGATTTCTTCTGGGATCACTGGTCATCGGGTTTGTCTTATTTGCCACTTTATTTCTGCTACGCAATAGTTTACCCGACATAATATACAAAGGCACCAGACTGGAGACTGTCTTTAACCGGATCGATCGTTTTGCCACAAAATCAGAATCGAAACCGGACGAAGGAATTACTCAGGATGAATTTGCCAAGATCGCGATATACAATGGTGGTATTCTTGGTGTGGGAGCCGGCAAAGGCGACATCAGCAACAGGATGAGCGCTGCTTACAACGATTTTATTTTCGCCATCATCGTCGAAGAGTACGGTTTGATTGGCGCGGTGGTTATCATCATACTCTACCTTATTTTATTGACGCGCGGGATGATGATCATCATGGCCTGTAAGCGAACTTTCCCGCTGTACCTGGCCTCTGGCGCAATCATAATGATCCTGCTACAGGCACTCGTCAACATGGGTGTCTCGTCAGGATTGATACCTGTTACCGGTCAGCCGCTTCCCTGGGTCAGCTGGGGTGGGACCTCGCAAATATTCACTGCAATTATTTTTGGCTTTATACTCAGTGTAAGCGCTGAAAATCAGGCAGAATTACTGAAACAGGATGCCTTCGTTGAGGAGAAGGATGATGATTATCCATTGGAAGATGATTTATTACTAAACATCGAAAAATGAGCAGTACTAACCATCGGTTCATCGTTAGCGGAGGTGGCACAGGAGGCCATATCTTCCCGGCACTCTCTATCGCGGAAGGGCTGAAACAGCGTTTCCCCGGTTCGGAGATCCTCTTCGTGGGGGCACTGGGCAAGATGGAGATGGAGAAAGTGCCTGCAGCCGGTTTCCCGATTGTCGGATTACCTGTTGCCGGTTTTCACCGGGGTGAAATCTGGCGGAACCTGATGTTTGTACCTAAATTGATCGCTTCTTTATGGAAAGCAAGATCGGTAGTTCGCGGATTCAGACCCGATTGTGTGATCGGTGTAGGAGGATATGCCAGCGGACCGGTCCTGCGGGTAGCCACTCAAATGGGTATTCCAACGTTGTTGCAGGAACAAAATTCCTATGCCGGGGTCACCAATAAACTGCTTGGGAAAAAGGCGGATAAAATATGCGTTGCCTACCGGAATATGGACCAGTTTTTCCCTCGGGAGAAAATCGTCTTTACGGGAAATCCAATCAGAAAAGGACTGGAAGGCATTGAAACCAAGTCGTCGGAATCGCTGAAATACTTCGGGTTAGACCCTGAAAAGCCTGTGATCCTTGTTTTGGGGGGAAGTCTGGGCGCCCGTTCCCTGAACAATGCCCTGCGTTCCCGAATGGAATTGATCCGTGCATCTAATGTCCAGTTTCTCTGGCAGACCGGCAAAATATATTACCATGACATTAAGGGCGAGATGGATGCCAACCCTACCGGGAATGTCCATCTGCTTGAATTTATACAACGGATGGATCTGGCATTTGCAGCAGCCGACCTGGTGATTTCCAGGGCTGGAGCCGGCACGATCAGCGAACTTTGTGTGGTTGGAAAACCTGTCATCCTCGTGCCTTCGCCCAACGTGGCGGAAGATCACCAGACTGCTAACGCGAAGGCGCTGGTAGAACAGGGGGCAGCGGTGCTGATCAAGGATGCGGAGGTGAATGACAAATTGGTGGAGGAGGCGCTGGCGCTCGTAAAAGACGGGTCTCGGTTAACCGTGCTCGCCGAAAACATTAAGAAGATGGGAACACCGGATGCCACGAGTGATATTGTGGAGGTGGTGGCTGAAATGTTGAAAAAATGATCCCGGCACCTCCGGTCCCTGAGCCTGTCGAAGGGCCCTTCGGCCAGTTGACCCTTCGGCAGGCTCAGGGACCGGAGCGGCCGGGGATTAATATTTAAAGAGTTAAGAACTAATGATTGAACTGGGAAATATTAAGGTTGTTTACTTGCTGGGGATCGGCGGAATCGGTATGAGCGCTCTTGCCCGCTATTTCAAATTTGCCGGACAAAGGGTTTCAGGGTACGACAAGACACCCTCCCCGCTGACCGACGAGTTGATATCGGAAGGTATCCCTGTGCATTTCAGTGAAGATCAAAAACTGCTCCCGGCCATTTCGGAACGTGACCAAACCATCGTCATTTTCACTCCGGCGGTACCGGAGAGTTTTGGCGAGCTGATCTGGTTGAGGGCCAACAATTTCAACATCGTAAAACGGTCGGAAGTACTTGGTGCGCTGAGCCGTGGAAAGAGCTGCCTCGCCGTGGCAGGCACCCATGGAAAAACTTCTGTAACAACCATGACTGCCTATCTGCTAAAGGAATCACATGTCGACTGCTGCGCGTTTATGGGCGGTATTTCCAGGAATTATGGCACCAATCTACTACTACCAGATAACGACAGCGACAAGATGGTGGCCGAAGCGGATGAATTCGACCGTTCCTTCCTCAGATTGTTCCCCGAGATGGCTGTTATCACCTGGATGGATCCGGACCATCTCGATATTTATGGCACGGCGGGTAATCTGGTAGACGCCTTTGCCATTTTTACCGGTCAGATCCACAAAGGTGGCGTGCTGCTATACCGCAAGGGAGTAGCTATTGACAAGAGCTGGAACAAAGAGATCCGCTATTATACTTATTCGGCTACTCAGGATGCCGATTTTAGAGCGGTAAATGTGGTGGTGACCAACGGAGCCTACCATTTTGATGTAGAATCACCTCTTGGTGCAGTCAAGGGTATTGTCTTGCATTATCCCGGACTGATGAACGTCGAAAACATGACGGCCGCCATCGCCCTTGCACTCCTGAATGGCGTCACCAAGGAAGAGATAATTGCCTCTGTACCAAATTATAAGGGTGTAGAACGACGGTTCGATATCCGCTATAAAGGTAAAAGGACGATCTACATCGACGACTACGGTCATCATCCGAGGGAGCTGGAGGCAACGATCAAATCTGTCCGCCACCTCTATCCCGGCAGGAAAATAACAGGTATCTTTCAGCCCCATCTCTTCACCAGGACCCGCGACTTTGCCGATGGCTTTGCGGAGAGCCTCGACCTGCTGGATGAGGCCCTGGTGATGGAAATCTATCCGGCACGGGAGGAGCCTATTCCGGGTGTAGATGCCGGCATGATTCTCGAAAGAATGAAATCAAAATCAAAGAGAAGATGTTCTGCCAAAGATTTTACAGCGATTCTCAATGATTATCAATTAGATATATTACTAACGCTGGGAGCAGGCGACATTGACCGACTGGTTAACCCCATCGTTCACTATCTGAAAGAAAAGGAAGATGTTTAAGAAAATTGGACGACTCATCATTTGGTGCCTGGCTCTCGCGGCGGTTTCCCTCTCATTGGGATTCACCATCTACGAGAGCAAGAAAATCGTATGCACCGATGTGAGGGTCGAAATAGCGGATTCTGCTGATTTCCAGTTCATCAGGAGCCGCGAAATCCGGAATTGGGTCTTGAGTCATAACAATCGTATTCTTCGTCAGAATCTGGGGCGAATCGACTTGAGAACCATTGAAGATGGTCTCCGTAAAATCAAGGCGATTGAAGAAGTTACCGTCTTTACCACTATTGTAGGCAGGGGAAAGCCTGGAGAAGGGTCACTGGTGGTGAAGGTCAAACAGCGAAATCCTGAATTCAGGGTGGATCAGCCAGGACGGGATTTTTACATGGACCGGTTTGGGAAAAGCTTCGACTGGACACCAAATTATACCCCACGGGTGCTGATGGTTTCGGGGGTGATAGCTTATGAGTTTGCCCGTAAAAAACTTCTTCCGCTTATCACTTATTTGAAAGATGATCCGTTCCTCAATGCACAAATCGATCAGATTCATGTGGGAGGGAATGGCAATCTTACGATGGTCCCCCGGGTTGGGGAACAGCTGATCCTTTTCGGTTCGCCCGATAATTATGAGATTAAGTTCAGGAATCTGAAGGCATTGTATAAAGAAGGATTCAAAAACGGTGGATGGACTTTATATAAAACCATCAACCTGTCGTATAAAAATCAGGTAATCTGTTTAAAAAAATGATTAATATGAGCCAGACAAGAGAATTAGCAGCCGCTATCGACATCGGCACTTACCGTACAAGAGCCATCCTTGGACGCTTTACAGCGGACAATAAACTGGATATTCTTGCTTTTGGTGAAGTGCCTTCCCAGGGTATCCGGAATGGAGTGGTGGTTAACATTGATGATGCATCCGAATCCATTCGCAAGGCAGTGGCTATCCTTGAAAGAGCTACTAACCTGAAAGTCAGGAAGCTTTACTCGGGCATCTCGGGTCAGAAAATCGGTAACCGGCCCTATTCCTGTTACCGGATGACAGAGAGGAACGAAGTGACGCAAGCTATAGTGAAGGCTTTGTCGGATGAGGCTCGCCGCCATGCGACGCAACCCGGTGAAAAGATTTATCACCTGGTACCGACCGAGTATATTGTTGACGGAGAGCGGGAAATCACTAAACCGGTCGGAATTGCGGGGCGCCGGATCGATGCTAATTTCAACATCGTACTGGCATCCGAAAACTACGAAAAGAACCTGACACGTGCGATCGAGAAAGCTGGTTTCGGGCTCGCAGGGGTGTTCGTCAACCCGTATGTTCAGGGAACAGCCTGCCTTTCTCAGGATGAAAAGGAAGCAGGAGTTGTGCTCCTGGATATGGGTGCCGGAACAACGGGTCTGTCTCTCTATTACGAAAATAAACTGAGGATGGCGCTCGAACTTCCTTTTGGAGGCAACGTAATTTCCAATGATATCAAGGAGGGCTGCAATATTATTCCTCGTCACGCGGAAAAGGTGAAGGTAAACTGCGGATATGCCATGGCAGATCTTGCACCTGAAAACAAAGTTGCACAGATTCCCGAAGTGGAGGGATGGCCGGCGAAAGAGATCTCTTTCAAGAGTCTGGCAGGAATTATCCAGGCCCGGGAGGAAGAGATCCTCGAGTGGGTCTGCTTTCAGCTCGAATCGAGTACTTATATGGATAAGCTGGGTGCCGGAATCGTGCTGACAGGCAACGGATCGAGCTTGAACGGAATCGAAAAGATGGTCAGCTATATGACCGGAATGGATGTCAGGTATGGCAGACCTATCATTGCCATGAAGGAACAACTATTTAATGAACAGTTGTCAACGCCCGGATCAGCCAATCTGCTGGGAATATTGGTTCACGGGCTGATCACTTCGAGAAGCTTAAAATACCCTACCGGGATGGTCGAATCAGTCGTTCAGGAAGAGGCGCCGAAAGCGGCGCCTGCAAAAAAGAAAACGCGAGGATTGTTTGATCTGGTAGATAAAGTTAAGGAGGGCTTCGACGGGCTCTTCGAAGATTCGGAACGCAAATAACGTAAAACATGGAAAATAAAGTCGACGATCTGTTATCATTTGGTTCTCAGGACCCTTACAACTCCATCATCAAAGTCATTGGCGTTGGTGGAGGAGGAAGTAATGCCGTCAATCATATGTACCACAATGGTATTGCCGGTGTGGATTTTGTCGTTTGTAACACGGATGCACAAGCCCTCGCCAACAGTCCGGTGCCAGTCAAAATTCAGCTTGGTGTCACACTCACCGAAGGCAGGGGTGCCGGCAACGCACCCAAAAAAGGAGAACAGGCTGCTATTGAGAACCTTGATGAAGTCAGGAAGATTCTGGAATCCAATACCAGGATGGTCTTCATCACGGCAGGAATGGGCGGCGGAACCGGAACAGGCGCCGCGCCGATCATTGCCCAGCTGGCCAGGGACATGGATATCCTGACCATCGCGGTAGTGACCATGCCTTCCAGAAAAGAGGGAAAGCTGCGTTATGAGCAAGCGAGTGAGGGAATTATGAAGCTCGACCGCTATGTCGACTGTATGCTGGTGATCAGCAATGAGAATCTGCACAAGGTATATGGTGAACTGCCTGCAAGAGAGGCATTTGCAAAGGCAGATGACATCGTCTGCACTGCCGTGAAAGGGTGCGCCGAAATCATTACGCTTCATGGTAATATCAACATCGACTTTGCAGATGTGAATACCGTGATGCGCAACAGCGGCGTCTTCATTATGGGAACGGGATTGGCAGAAGGGCCGGATCGGGCCTACGATGCTGTGGAAGACGCGCTGCAGTCGCCGCTCCTCGACAGCAACAACATTTACGGTACTTCCAACATCCTGCTGAACATCATTTCAGGAGAAGAGGAGGTGCGGATGGGTGAAATCGGCCAGATCATCGATTACTTGCAGCAGGCGGCCGGCGACAATGCCAATATCATCTGGGGGAACGGTTACGATGCTTCATTGGGTAACAAGATCAGCGTGACCATCATCGCCACCGGATTCTTGCATGACCCGAATCCAGTTCGAAGAGTAACGCCTTCTACCGAGAAAGTCATGATTGACAAACCTGTTTCCTTCACTATTGAAGAAGCTGCGGAGAAAAAACTGCCTGTCATAGAGGAAGAACCCGATGAGTTTATGGGCATTGTGATTGAAAATGATTATTCAGCAAGGGCAGAAGAACCTGAAATTGAAATGGTTAGCGGAGAACAACCGGAGATGGAAATGCCAGTAAAAGTTCAGGTGAATAAAAATATTAAG
This sequence comes from Prolixibacteraceae bacterium, assembly GCA_036508555.1. GTDB lineage: Bacteria > Bacteroidota > Bacteroidia > Bacteroidales > Prolixibacteraceae > CAINVV01. The sequence continues at coordinate 30,276 of DATCHD010000069.1, read as the reverse complement.
AAGCCCGAACGGGAATCCATCTCAAAATGGTTTAACAGCCAGTTTGGGGGGCTCTTTTCGGACGAGGATGAGGAGGTGAAATAATAAAACATTAATTATATGAAAGAATTAATAGAATTCGATCTTCCGACCGCATCGGAAAACATCATCAAAGTGATTGGTGTGGGCGGTGGTGGCAGCAATGCCGTCAACCACATGTTCAGACAGGGGATCAAAGATGTCGATTTTGCCATCTGCAATACGGATTTGCAGCATCTGCTCAAGAGTCCGGTTCCCCTCAAAGTGCAGCTGGGATCTGCCCTGACAGAAGGTCGTGGCGCCGGAAACAAGCCGTTGATAGGCCGTGAGTCTGCCAACGAAAACATCGAAGAGATTGAAGCTATTTTTACTTCCAACACGAAGATGGTTTTCATCACGGCAGGGATGGGCGGTGGTACGGGCACGGGCGCTGCTCCTGTCATTGCCGAGGTTGCCCGCACCAATAAAATTCTTACCATCGGTATTGTGACCCTTCCTTTCCGTAACGAGGGAAAACTCAGGATTCAGCAGGCAATCGAGGGAATCAGGCAGATGGAGGGGCATGTTGACTCCCTGCTGATCATCAATAATGAAAGGATCCGGGAGATCTACGGTGATTTTCCCATCTCGAAAGCGTTCGCTAAGGCGGATGACGTGCTGGCTACAGCCGCAAGGGGTATTGCGGATATCATTACCAGCACGGGCTTTATCAATGTCGACTTTGAGGATGTTAAAACAGTTTTGCAAAACTCTGGTGTGGCCATCATGGGTTCCGCTACTTTTAGCGGCGCGGATCGTGCCCGGAAAGCCGCGGAAGGAGCCATCAACTCTCCGCTGCTGAACAACAATGATATTCGTGGCGCAAAAAATATACTGGTCAATATCACCTCAGGTGAAATCAAAGAAGTGACGATGGATGAAGTCAACCAGGTCAACGAATATGTGCAGGAAATGGCAGGTAACAATGCCGACCTGATCCATGGTATTGCAGTGGATCCTTCACTGGGAGAGGCACTTACTGTTACTGTAGTGGCCACCGGGTTCAAGAGTAGCTCCATTCCTGAATTGAAAATGGATAGGTCTTTAGATAAGGTTATGGTACCGATTGTTGATGAGACCCCCGAAAAAAATACCCACTCCGGACCGAAATCAGAGACCTTCTTCCCGGGCGATTTTTCCAACCGCCACGAATGGATCGAGGACGAGCAGGAGGAAGTTATTAGCAGGCTCTATCCCAAAAGGATGATTGATCCGTACTCCGGATCCCCGGAAACCGTTAAAAAAGTTATGCATGTTGATTTTTATAGTCAGACCGAAGATTACATCAACGAGCTTTCAAAAGTCCCTGCTTTCGAAAGGCGCAGGATGAAACAAAAGCCGGATTTAACTACCGACAAAGGAAAGTCAATGTCCCGTTATTCGCTCTCCAGCAATCCTGAAGACGGATTGAAACTCCGGAAAAATAATTCGTTTCTGCACGATAAGGCAGATTAATTTAAACTATCACTAATAATTTCGACTATGTCCATTTTCGATCAGATCAATGACGATATCAGGGCAGCCATGCTGGCCCGCGACAAGGAAAGGCTGGAAGCAGTCCGTAACATTAAAAAGGTGCTGCTGGAAGCTAAAACGGCCAAAAACGGGAATGAGGATCTTCCTGATGATGAGGCTATTAAATCTATTTCCAAATTGGCTAAACAAGGTCGCGATTCAGCTGAGATCTACCGTCAACAGAACCGTTCCGACCTATCCGATTTTGAATTGGCACAGGTAAAAGTGTATGATTCCTATCTTCCGAAACAGATGAATGATGAAGAGTTGACCGCCGCCATCGGGTCGATTATTGCAGCGTGCGGGGCTACATCTATGAAAGAGATGGGCAAGGTGATGGGAATTGCCACCAAAGAGCTGGCAGGCAAGGTGGATGGTAAGCTGATTTCGGAGAAAGTCCGAACCTTACTTGGGTTGTGTTAAGTGCCAATTGACGGAACGTCATTCCGGATCAAGTTCAGCATGACGCAGGATGCTTAAAGTTTGAATTCAAAGCAGTTTATCAATAGTCGAAACTGCTTCCTCCCAGGAATTCTCTTAAGACTGAAGTTGGCGGAATCTCTGTCTCGGGTATTGAATCGAAATAAGAGATAAAGATTAACATTCGTACAGCTTCCGAATATTCCGGTTCATTCTCTTTCACCGATTTCAGCAGGGTATTGGCATAATTTTTCATGACTGCAAGCTCATATACCAGGGCGGAATTAAACATGATATCGGCGTTTTCCTGGTAAGGAAATATATGTTTATCCTCACCCCTGCGAACACTGGGCCAACGTTTTATGGTCGTAGAGGCGCTGTAACCCCTGTATTTAGCGTCCCTTATCATTCTGCGCAGCAGACGATTATCTGTGGTAGGAACATAAGTGTGTTCGTCAAATGAGATTTGGGTCAGGGCAGAAATGAAAATCTTGAATGTTGCCCCAGGATCGATCATCGGAATCAGCTCCGGATTGAGGCCATGAATGCCTTCAATGATCAGAATAGTATCCTTTTCCATCTTCAGGTACTCATCCTTGAACTCCCGCTGTCCCGATTGGAAATCGAAGCTAGGCATTTCCACCTGCTCACCATTTAACAGTTTCACTAATAGCTGATTGAAAAATACCACATCGATGGCCTGCAGAGATTCAAAATCCAGCTCTCCGTGCTCATCCACAGGGGTTTGTTGACGGTCGACGAAGAAATTATCCAAAGAAATCTGAATGGCATGCAGACCGTTGACGGCCAGCTGAATGCCCAGGCGTTTGCTGAAAGTGGTCTTCCCTGAGCTGGAGGGTCCGGCGATGAGTACAATATTGATTTTGTCGTGCCGCTCCGTGATGATCGTGGCAATCTCGGCTATTTTCTTCTCGTGCAGCGCCTCCGAAACTTTTATCACATTTCCGGCTTTGCCACTCGCGACAACCTTGTCCAGGTCAGAGATATCAGTCACTCCCAGTAGCCGTGCCCTTTGTTTGTGCTCCCTGAAAATTCCAAAAAGTTTATCTTGCTCGATAGCCGGTTCCAGTTCATAGAAATTGTTCTGTTTTGGAAAACGAAGCAAGAGTCCATCGTAATATTTTTCCAGTCCGAAACTGGTAACCGGGCCGGTAGAAGTGAGCTGATGGCCATAGAAGAAATTCACATGGACACCCAGTTCGAAAATGGGTGCGTATAAACGCCCATAGGCCTTGAAGAGTTCGGCTTTCCTGGTAAGGCCCTCCTGCTCATAAAGCTGGACGGCTTTTTCAGTAAGCATTGCCATGCGTGTGACAGGCAGGTTCTGGTTGACAATTGATTTCATCTCTTCCCTGATCTGCCGGATATCTTCTTCGCAGAGCTGGTGATCCAGTGCTTCAAGACTGCAATAATACCCTTTAGAGATAGCGTGATCGATTTTCAGACGAGCATCCGGCCACAGGTTTTTTATTGCAGCATAAAGGATAAAGGACAAGGTGCGGAGGTAGATTCTTTGCCCGTCGCGGTTGGAGTAGTCGAAAAATTCGATCTGCTTGGGCTTGACCAGTTCGAAATCCATCGGCTTGACCCTATGGTTCACATAAGCCCCACATACTGCGCCTTCCAGTTTTACCTGCATGGTGAGTGCGATCTCGGACAAGGTGGTTCCTAATGGAAAAAAATTGCTGGTACCGGTATTGACACAGAAAACTTCAATGTTCTTCATACCAGCAAATTAAATTTCTCTGATAATCACTTCTTATCGATCTTGCTTTCGAGTTCATCGAGGCGATCGTTGGCCGAATGGATCATCATGGTAATGCGGACGAAAGGTCCGGCAAGCAGAAACAACGCTACCGAAATGGCCAGCATCGGCCAGTTAGAATAAATGATGCTGCAAACGATTCCACCTACACCTATTAAAGCTGCGATAATACCTCCTGGTACACCGAGCGGGCATCTTAATTTTTTCTTTCCTTCCATACTCAATATGTCTTTAGTTTATTTATTAAATCTTGTTTCGCAGGGACTTCCCTGTAAACAATCTCATTGTTAATTAGTAGCGTTGGTACGGCATAAATACCTAATTTCATGGTTCTTACCATACCGATTGGCAAATTAGCCATAGTTGTTTCCATCTTAAACTTGTCACCAAATTCTGGCAAAACATCTTGAAGCATCCGCTTTAGAATTTTACAGTTGGGACAAGTCAGGGTATAAAACATCTCAATAATTATAGGTTCTTTATTGTTCATATTGTTTTTTAAACGAGTTTAAAGCCAGAAAGTTACAAATATCTTGTTGTCCTGGTGTTGTGTTAAGTGCCTATTGACGGAATGACGCAGTACAATACTAGCCGCGTAACCTGGATAGTTCTTCGCGCAGGTACTTAGCAGTATAGGAATGTTCATTTAGAATTAGTTCTTCCGGAGTGCCGGTACAGAGCAAACGACCGCCTTCCCGGCCACCTTCTGGCCCAATGTCGATGAGGTAGTCTGCCATCTTGATCACCTCCATGTTATGCTCGATGACGATCACACTATTGCCACGCTCGACCAGTTTATCCAGCACACCAAGCAGTACCCTGATGTCCTCAAAATGCAGTCCGGTGGTTGGCTCGTCAAGGATGTACAATGTTCTTCCGGTATCTCGTTTACTTAGCTCCGTAGCCAGTTTCACCCGTTGGGCTTCTCCTCCTGATAATGTTGTAGATGCTTGACCCAAGGTGATATAGCCAAGACCAACTTCCTCGATGGTTTTCAACTTATGTGAGATGGCGGGGATATTCTCAAAGAAAATAACTCCCTGTTGAATGGTCATGTCCAGCACGTCACTGATGGATTTTCCCTTAAAACGGATTTCAAGTGTTTCGCGGTTATACCGCCTGCCGTTGCATTTGTCGCAGTGGACATAAACGTCCGGCAGAAAATTCATTTCAATGGTCTTTAATCCGGCCCCTTCACAGGCTTCACACCGACCGCCTTTCACGTTAAAGGAGAAGCGCCCCGGTTTGTACCCACGGATTTTTGCTTCCGGAAGTAGGGTGAAAAGGGTTCTGATTTCAGTGAAAACGCCGCAATAGGTTACCGGATTGGATCGTGGTGTACGACCTATGGGCGACTGGTCTACCTGCACGACTTTGTCGAGGTGCTCAATTCCTTCAATTGCCAGGTAGGGGAGCGGATCGTCGAGTGATTTGTAAAAATGCTGACTTAGGATGGGAAGTAGGGTTTCGTTGATCAGTGTGGATTTGCCGCTGCCTGAGACACCGGTGACGCAAATAAAAATCCCCAGTGGAAAATCTACATCTATAGATTTCAGGTTGTTGCCTGAGGCGCCTTTCAGCTTCAGAAATTTCCCGTTCCCGGAACGTCTGAGAGCAGGAATTTCAATTACCTTTTCATTTGTCAGATATTGAGAAGTGAGGGTATTGGCCTTCAGGACTTCCGCAGGAACTCCCGAGGCAACGATCTCACCACCGAAACGCCCTGCATGAGGTCCCATGTCGATCAGGTAGTCGGCCTGCAGCATCATATCGCGGTCGTGTTCGACAACAATCACCGAGTTACCGGTGTCGCGGAGTTGCTGCAGAGACCTGATTAGTCTTAAGTTGTCACGATGGTGCAGTCCGATGCTGGGTTCGTCCAGAATATAAAGAACGTTGACCAGCTGCGAACCGATCTGGGTAGCCAGGCGGATGCGTTGTGATTCTCCGCCAGACAGAGAGGCAGAGGGTCGGTCGAGCGAAAGATAATTCAATCCGACATCCAACAAGAAACTCAGACGCGTACTGATTTCCTTATTTACCTCCGCGGCAATCAAGAGCTGCCTTGGGCTCATTCTCTCCCCAATACCTGAGAAGAAGGCCGACAGCTCGCTGATATCCATTTTTGCCAGATCGGCGATATTTTTCCCGTCAATTTTGAAGTGGAGCGGTTCCTTTTGCAACCGTTGACCGTTACATTCCGGGCAAACACAAGTTTTATGAAACTGATCGGCCCATTTCTGGGCACTCTTCGAGAGGTTATCACCCTTCTGATTTACTACATATTTTACGATCCCTTCATAAGTCATCATGTAATCGATGGAGCTTCCGAGAGGTGAATTTTTCAGTTGAATACGTTCGCCGGTCCCGTGAAGGATGGCATTGAGAATTTCTTCATCTATCTCACCAATAGGTGTTTTCAAGGTGAAATTGTACTTCTCAGCCAATGCCTCCAGCTGCCAGAAAATCAGCGTGTTTTTGTAAGGTCCCAGTGGAGCGATACCACCCTGTGCGATCGATAAGGAGAGATCAGGAACGATTTTAGAAAAATCTAGTTCGTTGATTTCGCCAAGGCCGTTGCATTTCAAACAGGCACCCTTAGGTGAATTAAAGGAAAAGGTATGTGGCGCCGGATCGTTGTAGGAGATTCCTGTCGTCGGGCACATCAGGTGACGAGAGAAATACCGCACCGTACCAGCATCAGGGTCAAGAATCATCACGATACCTTCTCCATGTTTCATCGCTCTTTCGAGTGATTCACGCAATCTTTTGCGGTCTTTTTCTTCTACTACAAGCTTGTCGATGACCATCTCGATCTGATGGTTCTTGTACCTGTCCACCTTATATCCGTGCGTCAGCTCGGTGATGACCCCATCTATCCTGGCATGCAGAAATCCTTTCCGCCTGATCTGTTCAAAGAGTTCACGATAGTGTCCTTTGCGCCCTTTTATGATGGGAGCTAACAGGATGGTGCGCTTGTTATTGTAATTTTTGATTATCAGGTCAATGATCTGGTCGTCACTGTATTTCACCATTTTTTCTCCCGTGTTGTAGGAGAATGCCTCTCCGGCGCGTGCGAAAAGCAGACGCAGAAAATCGTAGATCTCGGTTACAGTGCCGACGGTCGACCGTGGATTTTTGTTGGTGGTTTTTTGTTCTATTGAAATGACTGGGCTCAAGCCTGTAATTTCATCTACATCAGGTCGTTCCATATTCCCGAGGAAACTTCTGGCATAAGCTGAGAAAGTTTCAATGTAACGGCGCTGACCTTCTGCATAAATGGTGTCAAAAGCAAGCGAAGACTTCCCGCTTCCACTTAAACCGGTGATGACCGTCAGTTTGTTACGCGGAATTGAAACGGTAATATTTTTCAGATTGTGCTCACGGGCACCCCTGACAATAATTTTTTCTTCGCCATCCATGGGATTGAAATTCAATTTATCGTCGGCTCAAATGAACGGGTTCCAGGCTCCGGAATCTTGATCAGGTAACTCTTTTTCGTGGGATTCTTTAAAGAGGACTGTCTAAGCCAGGGATTAAAATACTTCAAAATCTTATAGTTAATGCCTTGTTGGTGAGCATATAATGCAAGATTAATCACACTGTCGTTTAAGGTTATTTCTTTGCACTTTAGAATGGGATATTTCTCTCCATCAGTGACTTTGAAACCATATTTCTCAGGATTTTCAAGGATCAGTTTTAGGGCCAGGATACGGTAAACATACCTGGAAGTCTCGTCATTCAGCAGCAAATCAAAATAGTTTTTACTGTCCTGTAGTTCAGTTTGCCGATTGATACCACTGACACCCATGTTGTACGAAGCTGCAACAATAATCCAGCTTCCATACTCGTTGTAAGAGTGATTCAGATAACAACAGGCTGCCTCGGTCGATCTCTCCATGTTGTAACGTTCATCAACTTCAGTATTGACCTCGAGTCCGTTTTCAGTGGCTGCCTTTTTCATTAACTGCCAAAGGCCTACGGCTCCTGCTGGAGAGACGATTCTTTCCTGAAATCCACTTTCAGCCAGACAGAGGTATTTGAAATCATCCGGAATATTATTCTTCTTCAGAATGGGTTCAATGAGGTGAAAATAGCGAACAGATTTCTTCAGATAAAGAATAGTTTGTGATTGGAAATAACTGTTAACCAGTAGTTCGCGGTCAAGTGATTCTCGGATATCGAAATTGTCAAGAGCAATCTTCTCTCCCGCGAATTCTACAGAAACGGGTATTTCGACTGGAGTATTAAAGGTACTGGAAGGTCCTGCAGGTGGTAATTTTTCCTGAACTAGCGAAGAGTTGATAAACAATCCGCAAGATATTACACAAATGGCTATCAGAGAGAAGGTTGCTGCAAGCTTTGGAAGTGATATTCTGTGTTTTGACATCTTTTACTACTTTCGAAATGAACAATCAGATTAATCTGCAAAGTTAACTTTTTCGTTCAAAGCAGAAAAGATTTGACAGGAGTAGAGGAGATGGAATTTGGGGAGAAAGTGAATCGCTATTAAAAGGTATAAGCGATCCCTGTAAAAATACCAAGCTGCATTGGCCTGATATTGACCATTTCATTAACACTCACAGAATGCATGAATTGTTTAATTCTGGGCTCTACCGTCAGGATAAGTTTATTACCCAGGTCATAACCAAACTCAACACCAGCAGAACCTGAATAGAGGACATTCCTGATATTGTCCGTATTACCATGCGAAAGTGTAATGCCATTCTCAACAATGGAGGCCGTATTACCTATCAGGAAGTTGGAACTTAATCCACCGGTAACACCGACAGTGAATTTCTTGTCGATTAGTTTATAAGTTGCCTGAATCGGAATTTCAAGGTATTTTAATTCCTGTGAAATATCGGAGACGAATACATTGGATCCATTGATTGCCATTCCGTTAGAATATACGATGCTCGAGACTGAAGGAAGGTAGACAGAAACATCCCGGGTTAAATTACCGCTTTTCTCGACAGGCTGAAGATAGATGATTCCTGCTGTCTGATTTAAGGAGTAGGCCGAATGACTTCCCTGTTTCATCTGAGAAAATCTGATTCCTGAACTGATGGTCACCCGACCGCTTACTTTATAGGAGGCCATCATGCCAGTACCTACAGTATTGAGTGATTTGGTATCTGTACCGGGGGTGGAAGTCCCTGAAAGCATGGCCGTAAAAGTTTGACTGATTTCTGCCTTGATACTCCAAAGATTTATGGTAGATGAAGTTTTTCTTGCCGAAGATGCCTGTTCATTATTCCCGGAATAATATTGTTGATTCTTAGGTTGATTCTTTAGCCAGTCGGCTGAAGGCTCTTTCTTGGCCTGATTAGCAGCCGATTCCTCTTTTGGTTTTTCTGCCGCCTGTTGCTCGTTCACCTTTTCTAAGGAAGCAAATTGTGCATCTTTTGCAGGAGAAACTGATTTATTTGCTGATTTAACAGATCCTTTTGATTTGTTGCTTTTCACAGCTATGGAAGAGTTGACATTTTTTTGATTGACAGCTAGTTGGTCAGGCGAAGCCTTGGTAAAAGAGGTGGACGCTTCTGAATTCTGCTTCACCTGTTTTTGGTCGAAAGTAAACCATCCTGCCATCAAGGCGAGTACCAGCGCAGCAGCTATTCCCATGATGGTTTTGACCTGGTTAATTCTCCTTACCTTCCTTTGAGAGATCATATCCTCATTGATCCTGGACAAAAGAGAGACAGGAGGATTCTCTTCCAGATTCCCCAATTTCTCTTTAAAGAGCTGATCAATAGGATTATTTCCCCTGTTCATTACCAATTTATCTTAACTTTTTCTTTTCTCCGAAATATTCTTTAACGCTTTTCTGCAGTATCACTCTTGCCCTTGACAAGTTTGACTTGGATGTTCCTTCCGAAATGTTCATCATTTCAGCGATCTCCAGATGTGAATAACCCTCAATCGCGAATAAGTTGAAAACCATTCTGTACCTTGGTGGCAATTCCTGAATAATCCTGAGAAGATCGTTCGCTGAGATAGATGAAATCGTTTCTTCAACATATTCGATCGATTCGAAGATTTTCATCTCTTCAACTGGATAGAGCCGGTCATTCTTTCTGAATTTTTCGAGGGCGGTGTTGACCATGATCCGCTTGATCCAACCCTCAAAGGAACCCTTGAATTCAAACTGACATATCTTGTTAAAAACCCGGACGAACCCCTCCTGCATAAAGTCTTCCGCCTCTGCAGAATCTCTGGCATACCTTAGACAAATCCCATACATTTTTGCCGAGAAAAGATGATACAACGCGGTTTGCGCGCTGCTGTTACCATCCTGGCATTTAAGTATAATGTCATCTAAATGGGCCACTTAACAGCTAGATAAGAGTGTTTGGAATCTATTCTAATTATGCATAATAATCAGCTCCAAAGTCTCTATCAGTTGTTAAAGAATGAACTTGAAGCCTACAATCAAACCTATTTTAACCTGATTTTTTTGATTGCCGACCGTACACAAGACGGAAGTAGAATCAAAATGGTTGCGTCAAAATGAATATTCGTTATTCTCTGAGTTTATTTTCCCATGAGCTCTTCGAGTTTTCTTGCAAGATCTTCTCCCCTCAGATTTTTGGCAATAATTTTACCTCCTTTGTCAAGCAGGAAGGTACATGGGATAGCGGAAACTCCATATTTTTGAGCGATTTGGCTTTGCCAAAACTTTAGTTCAGAAACCTGGTGCCACACCAGCTGATCATCGGCAATAGCTTTTAGCCAGGCTGCTTTTTCACGGTCAAGCGAAACGCCTACTATATCGAATCCCTTGTCTTTGTACTTTCCGTACATGGCCACTACATTTGGATTCTCCTGGCGGCATGGCTGGCACCAGGCAGCCCAAAAATCTATCATGACAAATTTTCCGCGTGTAGAAGAAAGGGTAAAAGTACCTCCGTCGGGCGTAGGAAGAGTGAAGTCAGGCGCCATGGACCCGACCTCTGTGCCCCTCATCTTGTCTGCTATTTTTTTCAGCTCGCCAACGTAAATGGAAGCCTTGACAGACGGATCCAGGAAGGCGAGAAGCGTATCGATCTCAGCAGCCTTTATCGTTTGCCCGAATTGCATCAGCGCTACCAACGGAGCTACAGTGGAACTTTTATGAGTCCGGATAAAATTTTTGGCATAAACAGCAAGGTTTTGGCTCATTGCTTCGTAGTCAATCTGGGCTTTCTTCATCCCCTCCTGGTCGCCGGAAGTTTGAGCAGTCCTGAACCGTTGTTGCATTCCCTGGGCTTCCTTCGAAAGGTTCATCAGCTCTTTTTGATAAATTCTGAATTCATCGTTGGATTTGGATCCCTTCACAACACCCTTGCCCAAACTGTCGGTACTTGCCTCCAAGGTCAGGGTTCCATTTTCTGCAAAAAACTGGGCTATCATCTGATTCTGTCCCATGGCAACGACACGGAGTTCTGGCAGGTCAGCTTTCCCTTTCAGTAAAAATTTACCCTTGCTGATATTGGTTGAATCTTCGACAAGCCATTTTCCATCTGCATATTTCATCAGTTGAATCTGTCCGGTATCTTTACCTTTAAGCTCGCCGTTTATAACGAATTTATCTGGTTTGGCACAGGAGATAATGCTATAGGTTATCAACCCTAAAAACAAAAATTTCTTAATCATCTGGTTTTCTTTTTTTAAGGGCTGATCCACAACCCGCATGTTTATTAGAAAAGATCAAAAATAGAAAAGTTTTTCAGAAGGGAACGATCACTGTTTACCAATCGACTCAAAATATTTTTCCAGCAATTGTTGAGCTGCCATAAAAGGGCTGATCTTGTCGTCTGCCACTTTATTTTCCAGATGTGTGAGCGCTGCCCTGATCTGCTTATTATGATAGAAATTGCTCCTCAAACGCTCTTCAATGGTTTCAAACATCCAATACCTGGATTGCGTAGTACGCCGTTCCTGGAAATAGTTGGTTTTCTTTACCAGTTCAAAGTAATCTTCAATGTTGTCCCAGACTTCGCTGATACCGGTTTTTCTGATGGATGAGCAGGTCATTACCCGGGGAATCCAACCTGAAACTGTTGGAGGGAAAAGATGGAGCGCATTACGATAAAGAGTGGCAGCAGTGTTGGCGCGGTTGATGTTATCTCCGTCAGCTTTGTTAATCACGATAGTGTCGGCCATTTCCATGATGCCCCGCTTGATTCCCTGCAGTTCGTCACCTGCTCCTGCAATCTGTAGGAGTAAAAAAAAATCTACCATCGAGTGTACAATCGTCTCAGATTGTCCAACGCCTACGGTCTCTATCAGTATTGTGTCAAATCCGGCGGCTTCACATAATAAAATTGTCTCGCGGGTTTTGCGGGCCACTCCTCCCAATGAACCGGAAGAAGGACTCGGCCGTATGTAGGCATTGGAATCGGAAGAGAGCGCTTCCATCCGGGTCTTATCGCCTAAAATGGAGCCTTTCGAACGTTCTGAGCTTGGATCAATGGCCAGTACGGCCACTTTTTTCCCGATAGAGGTGAGGTAACTACCTAATGATTCAATGAAGGTGCTCTTCCCTGCACCGGGAACACCAGTAATACCAATACGAACAGAATTGCCCGAGTAGGGAAGGCATTCTCCGATGATTTCCCGGGAAACTTGCTGATGATCTTGTTTATTGCTCTCGATCAGTGTGACGGCCCGACTTAAAATGGTGCGGTTGCCTTGAAGGATCCCGTCGCAATATTCCTTTAAAGATAAATCCTTGCGGAGATTCTTCTTCAGAAAACGGTCGACCGAATCTGCACTCACAGCGTCAGGCTGTTCAATACCCTTATTGACGTTTAGCCCAACGAATTTCGGATCGTTTTCCGGATGAAGCATATTATTTCTTTTGGAGCACATTCCCTGAGATCCTCAGGATAGATGTCGAAGAATTTGGATCGTTGGAAATAATGGTAATGGTCTTGTTCTGCAATCCAACCTTGCCATTGGAGTCAAATACCACTTTAAGATCAGTACTAACACCAGGTTTAACAACATTGGTGGCAGGATTGGCGGCAGTACAGCCGCAGGAAGCCTTTACACTGCGAATCAGCAGATTACTCTTGCCTTTGTTTATGATCTTGAAAGTGTACTCGACTTTAGTCCCTTCGGTTACATCCTTAAAATCATATACGCGCTCGTTGAATTCAATTTGCGGTGCATTCTGCAGCTCTTTCTGTGTCAATTTGGAGAAATCTTCTTCAACGGTCGCGCTCACGTTGATGCCGTAATTGTAATTCTCCTCGCCATTATAGGTCACATAGATACGGGTATTCTGGTAGCCAAGTTCGGGAACCTTCGATCCGTCAAACGTTACCACGAAGAAACCGATGCCATTAGCTCCGACATTCTCGGGTACTGATTTGATCGTGGTATAAGGAAGAACGCCTTTGAATCCTATCTTCACAGAAACACCTGAAATATTGATGAATTTGAGTGAATCGGTCTTGATCTCGTTATTTTTGATCCGGACAAACGACAGGTTGTTGTTAAGCATCCGAAGTTTACCAAGATCAATGGGATATTGTTCCGTAACTGAAAGCGTTTTCGGTACGACGTCGCCGGAAATCTTTAATATCAGGGATCCTTTTGGAATATTGGCCGCAACTGTGATGGTCTTGTCGAATCTTCCCGGGCGGTTCAGTGGATTATAGGAAACCTTAATGAATCCTGACTTTCCCGGCAGGACAGGCTCCTTGCTCCATTCCGGTGTAGTACAACCGCAGGAGGCGTTGACAGCGGAAATAACCAACGGAACTTTCCCTGTATTCTTAAAATTGAAGTTGAAGTTGGCTGGACCGGCATCCTCTTTAACCTTGCCAAAATCATGATCCATACTGTCAAATGCCATGTCGGCAGTAGTCTGTGCGCCTGCATTAAACCCAAAAATAAGGAAAAGCGCTGCGGTAAACAATCGAATTGAATATCTCATTGGTAAAAAAAATTAAATTACTTCAAAAACAAAATTCCCTGACAAAACTAAAAAAATTATTCATCCCCAAAATAGACACCCATATTTCGGGCTTTTTCTATGAGTGAATCATTGGGATCGACGAGGCTAAGTTTTCCTCCCACCTTTTCCAGGGGAACTGATCCGATTTTGCCGTTTTCGACAGCCACCATCTGACCGTAATTACCATTAACAATCAGTTCAACTGCAAAAGCTCCATACCGGGTGGCCAGGATACGATCCATGGCCGACGGACTTCCACCTCTTTGAACATAACCAAGGCGGGTATCGCGTGTCTCGATGCCTGTCAGTGTTTGGATCCTTTCGGCAATGTAAGAGGAGGCAGATATATGAGGCGGATGTTCGATGCCTTCTGCAACAACAACGATGGAATATGGTTTTTTCAAAGAGAACCTATTCTCAATGGATTGACAGACACTATTAATATTATATTTTATTTCAGGTATCAGAATGATATCGCCCCCTCCGGCCAAACCGGCATAGAGTGCAATCCAGCCTGCATCGTGTCCCATCACTTCGATCACCATTGCCCTTTGATGAGAATTGGCAGTGGTATGAAGTCTGTCAATTGCCTCAGTTGCAATGGTAACGGCTGAATCGAAACCGAAAGTAATTTCAGTGCCAAAAACATCATTATCAATAGTCTTCGGAATCCCGATCACATTGATACCCATCTTTTGCAACTGCCATGCAGTCTTCATAGTCCCATTTCCTCCGATGCAGACGATGCAATCCAACTCCAGATCATTGTAGTTTTTCTTAATTAGAGCTGGTTTTTCATTCGTCTCTTCACCCTTCTCCATTTTGAATGGTTTCTCTCTGGAAGTACCCAGGATCGTCCCACCCACAGTAAGAATGCCTGAAAGTTTGGATTCATCCAATTCGACGTATTCTTTCCAAATAAGTCCACTGAATCCTGCCGTGAAGCCGATAACTTCCATCCCGTGATTCAAAATGGCCGTTTTACCAACGCCACGGATAGCCGCGTTTAGTCCGGGACAATCCCCTCCTGCAGTCAATATCCCTATTCTTTTTGCCATATTTTTATTAACTGTTTAATGATTACGTCTTTCCTGTTTCCAAAGTTACAACCTTTAATCTTCGTTCGCGAAAAAAATGTCTTTTTTATTTGTTTAGTATAAAATTTGTAATTTCGCGGGAGTAGTATTAAAGACCAAATTCTTTACAAATGAAGAACATCCTTATAACCATGACTGCCGTTGCTTTTTTTGCAGTGAGTTGTAATACTCAACCCAAGAAGCAGTCTTCCGATTCTCAGAAAAGCAACGAAGTTCAAAAGCATGCTATAGTCGATGAGATGAACAAACTTACGCCTTCAGAAGTAAGCAAGGGATGGCTTCTGTTATTTAACGGGAAGAATGGCGAAGGCTGGCGTGGCGTCAACAAAACTACTTTTCCCGCTGGTTGGGTGATTGAGGATGGAAACCTGAAGTGCATCGGATCTGGTAGGGGAGAAGCTGGAGCTGCCAATGGTGGTGATATCCTTTTTGCTCAGAGACAGTTTTCAAATTTCGATCTTAAAATAGAGTGGAAAATTTCTCCAGGAGGTAATTCAGGGATTTTTTATCTGGGAACCGAAAAGGAAGGTAAGAAAATCGCGAAAACCGCTCCCGAGTTTCAGATCCTGGATAACGACCTTCACCCGGATGCTTTACTTGGAAAAGATGGAAATCGCAAAGCGGGATCGCTATATGACCTGATTCCTGCCAAACCACAAAATACCAAGCCTGCAGGAGAATGGAACAGTGTTGAAATAATTGTCTATCAAGGTACTGTCGTGCATAAGCAAAACGGTGAAACCATCGTGGAATATCATCTTTGGACTCCGGAATGGAACGAGATGGTGAAGAATTCCAAGTTCTCATCTAACAATTCTGATTGGGCCAATGTTCCGAAGGAGGGTTATATTGCTTTGCAGGATCATGGAAATGATGTTTGGTTCCGCAATATCAAGATTCGGCCGCTTTAAAAACTTGCGCTTCGCGCGTTTGAAATGTTTGCGCTTCGCGCGTTGGCCCTTCGACAGGCTCAGGGACCGGGTGGTTTTTCCGGTCCCTGAGCCCCTGTCGAAGGGCTTTGCACATAAAAAAATTCGAAGGTTTCAGTCGGGAGAATAGCCCGACTCATTAAGTATCTTGTGGTAATCGTTCTCTTCCATTAACGCTCTCAGGGATACCTTTGGATTTTTCTTCAAATAGCTTTTTACAATCTGCCACCCAATCCAGGCACCGGTTCTTCCGGGTGATTTCTGTCCGAAAGGAGTGGTGAAAGGAGCTGGATTGATAAACCTTACCACCTCCATGCGGTCGCCTGAGAAAAGCATCTTCCGCTCGATGAGAAAACTCCACATTTCTGCCTGGTGTGACTCGCACCATTTCAACTGCTCTTTGGTATATCCGATTTTGAGACTGTCCGGGCTCTCCGGAACCATCGCGTCGAGAAAATAGAGGAGTTTTCCCTGGTGGATCATGGCAGAAATCAAAGTCTCAACATTTCCCTTATATTCAAACTGTTGTGATGCAAACCCATAGACTGCATCATAGACAATCTTTTGAGGGTGCATGTTTCGTCTCTTGTATTCCGGGATGCCCAGTTGACGGTAAAAACGGCATTGTGGACCAAGGTATTTGTCCAGGCTGATTCCGAGTGCATCCGGAGAGGTAACGACCGACTGATTAAATCCTGAGAGGTAAGTACAGATGAATGGAATTTTGAGCTCCGGAAAATAGTATTTATAGTGCCTGAAGGCCTGATCGAGCTGCTGAATATAGGGTTGAAAATCGCTAAAAAGGGAGTCTGCGTATTGTTTGGGTCCCGTATACGTGGAATCTTTTAGGAAAGTAAGAAGGTAAGTGGCATAGAGGGAATCGCGGGAGCCGCCGATTCCCAGCACCTCCCGGTTGTATATTTCGAAAAACGGATGGTATTTCTTTTGTAATTGTGGAAGGAGAAGGTTAATATTTTCACTTTTTACTTGCGCCAAATCTTGATCCAACCGACCAACCTGAAGCGAAAGATCGATCTTTGATACATCGATCTTCAACGGATTCCTATGGCAGGCCGTCACCACCATCAATCCAACGAATAAATAAATCAACAACTTCAAATCCTTTCTCATAGCTAATTCTCTCATTTTCCCAGTTCCCATTTTCCCCCTTCGACCCTTCGATCTCCCGGTCCCTGAGCCTGTCGAAGGGCCTTCCGGCCGCCAGGCCCTTCGACAGGCTCAGGGACCGGTGCTCCAGCAGACTTGCTCCAGCGGATTTGCAATCCGTTGGTGGTCGTTTTCCAACGGATTGCAAATCCGTTGGAGCATCTGCCCTTCGACAGGGATAGTCGTTAATTTCCCAATTTCATTTTTCATTTTTCGATGTGAATTTATCTATTTTTGTTGTGTCACCAATTTTTTTGATTCATGAGGATTGCCCTTGCCCAACTGAATTATCATGTAGGAAATTTTCCTGCAAACAGTGAGAAAATCATCTCTGCTATCGGAATGGCAAAAACCGAAAATGCTAATCTTGTTGTATTTTCGGAATTGTCTGTCTGTGGATATTATCCAAATGATCTTCTGGAAAGACTCGAATTTATTCAGGAGTCACTAGTTGCCATCAACCGGATTGCCTCCCATTGTATAGGCATTGCGGCTTTGGTTGGCGGACCCAGTATCAACCCCAGCCCGAACGGAAAGATGCTCTACAACTCTGCCTTCTTCCTGCAGGACGGGAAAATCAAAAGCGTTCACCACAAGACCTTGCTGCCAACTTATGATGTATTTGATGAATATCGACATTTTGAATCTAACAGGGAATTTAACCTGGTCGATTTCATGGGATATAAAATTGCGGTGACCATTTGTGAGGACTTGTGGTACAACCAGAAGGTCATGAACTCTTTTGGACGTGAAAACCTCTACGCCACCTCTCCAATGGAGGAATACAGCAAACTGAATCCGGATCTTGTTATCAATCTCTCGGCTTCCCCATTTTCTTTCCACCAGGAACTTACCAGGAAGGAGATCCTTGTCGAAAATGCTGTAAAATATAATGTGCCAGTCGTTTATGTGAACCAGGTAGGCGCCCAGACGGAACTGATTTTCGATGGTGGCTCCATGATGATCGATCCTCAGGGCTCCGTGGTAAAGGAGATGGCCTATTTCAGGGAAGATTTTGCCATCATAGATACTAATGAAGTTGACACAGAAGAGGTAAAGGCCCAGGTAGATCCCATGGAGAAAATTTGCCAGGCGCTCGTACTCGGGATCCGTGATTATTTCCTGAAATCCGGATTAAAAAGGGCCACACTCGGACTGTCCGGCGGAATAGATTCTGCGCTCACCCTGGTACTGGCCGTCCGTGCCCTGGGAACCGAAAATGTGAGAGTGCTGCTGATGCCTTCTCAATACTCTTCCGACCATTCGGTTACAGACGCGATCGCTTTGGCCGAAAAGCTGGGTGTCGTCTATGAGATCATCCCTATTCACAATATTGCCACTGAATTCGATCAGGGATTGGCAGAAATCTTTCGCGGCTTGCCTGCCGACCTGACGGAAGAAAATATTCAGGCCCGTATCCGGGGGACGTTGTTAATGGCTTTTTCGAACAAGTTTGGCTACATTTTGCTTAATACATCCAATAAGAGCGAGGCTGCTGTCGGTTATGGCACCCTTTACGGAGATATGAACGGAGGATTGTCCGTCTTAGGCGACCTCTACAAGACAGAAGTATACCAGCTTTCGAGATATATCAACAGGGAAGAAGAGATTATACCGAATAATACAATTCAAAAACCTCCTTCTGCTGAGTTGAGGCCTGATCAGAAAGATTCTGATTCTTTGCCTGAATATGATCTGCTGGATGTCATCTTATATCAGTACATCGATCTGGCGAAAAGTGTGCAGCAACTCCTCGATGCCGGCTTCGATGAATCGGTGGTCCGGAAAGTAGTGACGCTCGTCAACTACAATGAATACAAGCGTTTCCAGGCGCCGCCTACGTTGCGTGTCTCTTCCAAGGCATTCGGTTTTGGGCGAAAGATGCCAATTGTGGCGGTTTACCCGAAGTAGTTTGCGCTTCGCAGTTTGATTGTCCTCTTTGTCCTCCCTCGTTTCAAACGAGGGAGAGCAGGATTAGCATATTAGCAAATTATCACATTATTTTATATTTTTGATGTTGTAAAACATATTTTTCGTCCAATGTCCGATATTCTTAGTTTCGAGAGTCAGTTCAGAGGTGAAAACTGCATTTTTAGTATGCTGACTTCCGACGAGATGTCTGTTGTGAAAACTGCTTGTACCTCTACTCATTACAGAAAAAACGATTACATTTTCAAAGAGGGTGATACTCCCGACGGGATGCAGTATCTCAAGGAGGGTAAAGTGAAGATGATCAAAGAAGGAATTAGCGGCAGGGAACAGATTATCAGGATGTTTACTGACAATGGTTTGATTAGCTACCGTTCACTTCTGGCAGGAGAACCCCACAACGGTACCGCCATCGCCATAGAAGATTCCGAAATTGTGACGATCCCCCCGGAAATTATGTACCAGGTTTTACTGAAAAACTACAACTTCTCTCTGGCCCTTTTAAAAGACCTGGCCCTCGAACTGGGTCATTCCAATCACCGCACGGTCAGCCTTACGCAGAAACACATCCGTGGAAGACTTGCAGAGTCCATCCTGTTCCTAATAGAAAAATACGGTTTTGAGAATGACAATCAGACCTTAAAAGTCTATCTTCTGCGGGAAGATCTGGCCAGTCTTTCCAATATGACCGCTTCCAATGCCATCCGAACGCTTTCTACTTTTGCAGGAGAGAAAATTATTGCCATGGATGGACGTAAAATCAAGATCACTGATATCGTAAAACTCGAGAAGATCAGCAAACAGGGGTAATCACTCTTCAAAATATATCCGTTTCACCCTTTGCCCAACTGTCGTAAGGACTTCGTAAGGAATTGTTCCCATCCATTCTGCCACTTTACTGACTGACTGACCCTCCCCGAATAGGATGACGGTATCATCCTCCCGGCATTCGATGTCTGTTACATCTGCCATGCACATATCCATGCAGACGGTCCCAACAACCGGGGCGGATTGTCCGTTAATCAGCACACTTCCAATACCGTTGCCAAGCTTCCTGCTGTACCCGTCGGCGTACCCTATCGGGATAACGGCAATCCTGGTAAGGCGATCCGCTACAAAATTTCTTCCATATCCTACTGTTTCTCCGGACTGAACAGTCTTGATCTGAGAAATGGTCGATTTCAGCGTGGCAACGTTTTTCAGGTGCGCCGACTGAGTTGAACTGGCCCCGTAAAGACCGATGCCAAGTCTCACCATGTCCAGCTGCATCTCCGGAAACCTTTCTATCCCTGCAGAATTAAGGATGTGAAGGAGTATCTTGTAGTCGAACCGGGAAGTAATTATTTTGCTAAGTGATTGGAAAAGATCAAATTGATGAATTGTAAAGCTGTCTTTGCCAGGATCTTCACTCACAGCAAGATGGGTAAATACAGACCTGATGTACAAGGTGTCACGAGAGCGGATATAATCTGCAAGCACAGCAATTTCATTGGCCGAATCGAATCCCAGCCGTTTCATCCCAGTGTCGATCTTGATGTGCACCGGAAAGCTGGTTGTAGCGCTCCTCTTCACTGCATCTTCGAAACTTTGCAAAAGGGAAAATCGGTAAATATTGGGCTCCAGACGGTTTTCTATCATGGTACTGAAGCTGTGTTCTTCCGGGTTCATTACCACGATAGGCAGGTCGATGCCTGCATTGCGCAATTCGACGCCTTCGTCGGCGATGGCGACGGCCAGGTAATCGACTCTTCTGAACTGCAGGATCCGGGCCACTTCCACCGAGCCGGTGCCATAAGAAAAGGCCTTGACCATGGCCATCAGTTTGGTGTCAGGCTTTAGTTGCTGCCGGTAATGGTTGAGGTTGTGAACCATCGCGCTCAGGTTGACTTCCATCACCGTCTGGTGTTTCTTCTCCTGCAACAGATCGGATATCCGGTCGAACCTGTAACTTCTCGCTCCTTTCAGCAAAATGAGTTCATCGTGGAAGTCCGCTTCCTTGAAGTGGAGCAGAAACTCACCCGTATCTGTAAAGAACCTCGATTCAGCACCTGCGAACAGCTCCCGGTAACGGCTGATCTCCTTGCCAATGCCAATGATACTATTAATATGATGCAACCGGAGGTATTCCGCGACTTCCCGGTAGAGGATTCCTGAATTTTTACCCGACTGGAGAATGTCAGAAAGGATGATAGTGCTTTTTAATTTACGAGCAATGTTCTGTTGCTCCAGAAAATCCAAGGCGTTAAGCAGGGATGCGGTGTCAGAATTATAGCTGTCGTCGATGATGGCACATCCGTTGATCCCTTTGCGGATCTCGAGTCTCATCGAAATGGATGAAAGATGCAGGAACCGCTCCTCGAAACTTCCTGGCTGAAAGCCTATTGCCAGGAGGAAAGCCCAACAGTGGATGGCATTCTCGATGTGCGCCCCATCGGTAAAAGGGATGTTGAGGGTTATAGTTTTGTCCTGAAACAGGGCTGTGATTTGGGTCGACTGGCCGAAGCTTTCTTTTGAAAGTATTTGCAGATCAGCTGGTTCCTTGGCAGACCAGCAGAAAAATCGTGGATGGTGGTTGTATGTTACTTTCGAAAGTGCCTCGTGAACCATTTCAAAATCCCGGCAATAGACGATCACCCTGCAGTTCTTAAAAAGCTTGACTTTCTCGGAGATAATTTCTTCTACCGAGGAAAAATTTTCCAGGTGGGCATTCCCCGGATGAGTAAAAATGCCATAATCGGGCCGTAAAATTGCTTCAAGTTTCTCCATTTCCCCCGGAAGGGATATACCTGCTTCGAACAAGGCAAGATCGAAACTGTTATCCATCAGCCAGACAGACAGTGGATTACCAATCTGCGAATTGTAACTGCGCGGACTTCTGACCACATGAGAAACTGGTCCCAGAATTTCGGCCAGCCATTCTTTTACCATTGTCTTGCCATTACTGCCCGTGATAGCCGTAACCGGATAAGTGAATCTGCGGCGATGATGGGAAGCGAGTTGCTGCAGGGCTTTCAGGGAGTTTTCGACCAGAATAAAAGATGCATTTTCATTTCCCATACCAGGAAGCTGCTCCACAACAAAAGCGGCTACCTCTTTTTTCTGAGCCTCTACAATATAATGGTGTCCATCATTTCTTTCGTTTCTGAGCGCGAAGAAAAGCGTTTCCCGGCCGGAGAGGATGGTACGGCTGTCGAAGGAGAGGTATCTGATCTGCACATCACCCGCAGCCCCCTGTTGAATCAGGCGGCCACCGACGATTTTGGTAATTTCAATCAGACTGTATGGGATCATGATTTCTGGTTGACAACCTGAAAACACTCCCTGCAGAGCGGTTCATAACTATCTTTTTCGCCAAGTAGGACGAGTTTTTCGGCATCTGTCAGCCGGTGGCTGAAATGAGCAATATGTCCGCAACGCATACAAACGGCATGTACTTTGGTCACAAACTCGGCACAAGCCATCAATCCCGGCATCGGGCCGAAGGGTACCCCCCGGAAATCCATGTCCAGTCCGGCAACGATCACGCGTATACCCATGTCGGCCAGCTTATTGCAAACTTCCACCAGGTTCTCGTCAAAAAATTGTGCCTCATCGATACCGATGACATCCATATCACCAGAGAGTAAAAGGATCGTTGAGGAGTTATCGATGGCGGTCGACCGGATTGCATTTTCATCGTGTGAAACTACTTCTGATGCAGAATATCTGGTATCAACGGTGGGCTTGAATATCTCTACCTTCTGCTTCGCAATTTCTGCGCGCCGGAGCCTGCGGATCAGTTCCTCAGTTTTACCCGAAAACATGGATCCGACGATGACTTCTATGCAGCCGCGTTTTCGGCCATTGTTCAAATTACTCTCTATAAACATAGATCAAAAATAGTTTTTTTCTCCTTCTTTCAACCATATTTCGGGTGATTGTGGTATGGTTAAATTTGTATTTTTACCAAAATATTGAGTGATAGATTAAACCTGAAAATATTCTGATATGGACAAGATAAAGTGGCTGAAGGTGATCAGGGAAGAGCTTGCCATCCTCGATGAATTGGCAATCGGTATGATTGAAGATGCCAACCTGACGACAGAGGAAGTAGAACTTGCCATTACAAGGTCGAAAATTGTGGTGAGTGAATTTGAAATCCTTTACAAACAGCTTGTTGATGCGCCAACAGTGGTGACGTCAACTGAAATACCTGAATCACTCAACGAAACAATAGAGGAAGTCCAAATCACTCCTATCCCTAACATTGATGAACCTTCGGTAATTTTAATAGTCGATCCATCGCCTGAAATCCCGGTCTCCGAGATGAAAGAATTCCCAGTTGAGGCCGATCAAAATTTGCTCTATATTGAGGAACATCAGGAGTATCAACCGCAATTCAAAACTGCTCCTTTGAATAGTTTAAAAGAGGGTTTGAGTCTCAACGACCGTTATCTGTTTCAGCGTGAACTCTTTGAAAATGATAAATCCAAACTGGATGAAGCAATTGCAGCGTTGGACCAGTTAGAAAACATCAAAGAAGCCGTTGTTTATCTCAAAGCCAATTTCAGATGGAACAGAAGCGAGGCCTCCGAAAAGTTTGTGCATCTGGTTAAAAGGAGATTTTCATGAGCAAATTATTTCTCGTTCCTACACCGATTGGAAACCTTGAAGACATCACCGTCAGGGCAATACGTATATTAAAGGAAGTCGATCTGATTTTGGCCGAAGATACCCGGACCTCTTACCACCTGCTCAGACATTTTGAAATTGGAACCAAACTTGCCTCCCATCATAAGTTCAACGAGCACAAGATGGTCGAAAGGATCGCAGATCAGATCCTCGACGGGACTTCCATCGCACTCATTTCGGATGCCGGTACACCGTCGATTTCTGATCCCGGTTTTCTGCTGGTACGGACCTGCCTGGAAAAGGGGATTGAAGTGGAATGTTTACCCGGGGCAACAGCTTTTGTCCCGGCGCTTGTTAATTCCGGCTTTCCAAGCGATAAATTTTGTTTTGAGGGTTTTCTGCCTCAGAAAAAGGGAAGAGAAAAACGGCTGACGGAACTCGAATCTGAAAGTCGGACGATGATTTTCTATGAATCCCCTTTCCGGCTGGTTAAATTACTGGAACAATTTGGGACTCATTTTGGCCCGGACCGCCTTGTTTCCGTTTCAAGAGAGCTCACCAAGATCTTTGAAGAAAATTTCCGCGGTACAGTGACCGAAGTGCTCATGCATTTCCAGTCCAAAACCGTGAAGGGCGAGATCGTTGTTGTATTGCAAGGTAAACTATCCTAACTTATGCTTTATACCCATCTCTTCTTCGACCTCGACAATACCCTCTGGGATTTCAATGCCAACTCTTATGATGCGCTGTACGACGCAATGAAAAAGATGGATATTCTGTCCCAAATAGGAGATTATGATAAATATTTTTCTGTTTACCAGGATGTTAACGAAAGACTCTGGGCGCTTTACCGGGACAATAAGATGACGAAAAACGTACTCAAGGGGCTTCGTTTTGAGGAATCACTTGAATTAAACGGTACCCCGATGCCCGGGATAGGAGATGCACTCAATGAGGCCTACCTCACCGAGATGCCTAAGCAGCTGAGATTGGTCCCCGGCGCGATCAGGGTACTGGATTATCTCCATCATAAATACCGAATGGCCATAATAACCAATGGTTTCAGGGAAGTCCAGGTCGAAAAATTGGATCAGTCGGGTCTGAGGAAGTATTTCGACAAGATAATTATCTCGGAAGAGGTCGGCGCCCAGAAACCTCACAGGATGATTTTTGAACACGCCGTCAAATCCATGAATGCGCCGAAGAAAAAGAGTCTGATGATTGGCGATTCGTGGGAGGCGGATATTGTAGGGGCAAAACTATTCGGAATGGATCAGGTCTATTATTGTCCGCAATCATCGAAGCTTCACCTTTCTGAGGAAACAGCAGAAGTCGGCTCTTCCAAAACAGCCACCTTGGTTATTCAGCATTTGGAGGAGTTATTGGAGATACTATAGACTAAATAAGTGAACTATATACCTAAGTCTTTTCTTTCTTGAATGCCCAAAATTAATCAACAGATATACAACAGCATAGATTCGACTAAAAATTTCAAATAGTTAAATTTATGACTTTTGTCATATTAAATAGCTGGAAGTCAGTAAAAAGAATATCTCGCAGCTATTGCAAGATACATTTCTTTAAATATATTTGCATTATGTAACAATTTTTAACACATTTGCTGTTTAAGGTTAGAATATCTTCAAAAATGGGGTATTTACACTTTAGAACGGCGTCTTTGACTTTATTCTACTACTTTTTTGACATTTTTGTTGAATTGTTCGAAAAATATTGTATTATTAACTATATCACTGTTTAATTTTTGTTTAACGCTAATAATTTGTCTATGAGAAAAATTTCGCTGTTGCTTGTTTTCCTGGGCTTTATAGGATTACAAGTTGTCCTCGCACAGACCCGTCAAATATCGGGTGTTGTGACTTCCGGCGATGACGGCACCTCTATACCGGGGGTATCGATCGTTGTTAAAGGATCTACGCTAGGGACTATAACCGACATGGATGGGAAATTCACCTTGAAAGCACCCAACACGGCCAAAGCGCTTGTGGTCTCTTTTGTGGGAATGACTTCTGTGGAAGTGCCTATTACGAGTTCATCTAAGTATTCTGTCACACTGAAAGCTGAAAGTATTTCGGTTGATGAAGTTGTTGTTACTGCTATGGGTATTAAAAGGTCTGAAAAAACGTTGGGTTATGCAGCAACAACTGTTGCCGGCGATGAATTGTTGAAATCCCGTAATTCAAATGTTGCAAATTCGTTGTCTGGGAAAGTTGCAGGATTGCAGATTCAAGCTACATCTTCCGACCCAGGTGCTGTTTCTTCAGTAATTATCCGTGGATTCGGTTCAATTAACGGTAGTAACCAACCACTTTATGTTGTAGATGGTGTACCCTTACAAAATAGTACGATTAATACATCCGGACACTCGATCAGCACAGGAGGTATTGCCAACGTTGCACCTGATGATGTTGAATCAATGACTGTGCTGAAAGGTGCTGCAGCTACAGCTCTATATGGTAGCCGTGCTGCCAATGGGGTTATTTTAATAACTACAAAAGAGGGAAAAAAAGGGAATGGACGGAATTTCACTCTTTCGTATAATGGAGGCTTGCAAGCACGTGAGGTGTCAATTTTCCCCACATTGCAAAATGAATTTGGACAAGGATGGAACGGAAACCAGACTTATATTGAAAACGGATCATGGGGACCACGTTTGGATGGATCTACCCAGGTTTATGGCCCTATCTGGAACAATCAACAACTTATGCATAAATATTCTGCATTAAAGAATAATGTAAAAGACTTTTTTGATATTGGCTTGACAAAAAACCACAATTTTTCTTTAAGTGGTGTTTCTACAGATGGAAAGCTTAATTATTTCTTGTCTTATTCGAATTCCAATGATGATGGTATTATGCCATCAAGTGCTGATTCCTATAAAAGAAATACCATTGCCTATCGTTCATCTTACGAAGGCGCCGACTGGTTTAAGATTTCATCTTCTGTAAATTTTGCAAGATCCGAAACTGATGTGGTAGGTTCATTTCAGGGAACTTCAGTAGTTGATGGTTTGTATGAGATGCCAAGAGATATTTCGATTCTTGATATGAAGGACATCAGCAGTCCGTTCAATACTCCTGAAGCTTATTTTACACCTTACGGTATCACTAACCCTTACTGGTCGTTGACAAACAACTATAACCATACGAATTCAAAACAAATATACGGTAAGTTGCAGGCGGATATAAAACCAATTAAAGAACTTACTCTTACTTATCGTTTTGGTTTTGATTATACCGATTATGACTTAAAAATCGGTTCTCCTCAAATTAAACTTGATGATGCATTAATCACTGACAATATGGGTTATCCACCAAGTAAAATGAATCAGGATGGTTATGTATATGCACGTTATGGACGTTCGTATGAGCTTAATAATGACTTCCTTGCAAATTACGATAAAAAATTAGGAGCATTCTCACTGACAGCGAATGCTGGTGTGAATATCAATGAAAGATCTTCAACATATATGATAGGAGAAACAGATGTTCTGACTTTCAATACCGGATTCTGGGATTTAAGTAACGGAGCCACAAAGACTACGATATCTGAAACTCAGTCTAAACGTCGTTTAATTGGTTTGTTCGGTGATGTTACATTTGGTTATAAGGATATGCTTTTCTTGAATTTAACTGCTCGTAACGACTGGTCTTCTACTTTACCAATTGGGAACAACAGTTTTTTCTATCCTGGAACTACTCTTAGCTGGATTTTTACTGAATTGGTCCCCAAAAACAAAGTGTTAACATTTGGTAAACTGCGTTTTGCTTATGGTAAAACGGGTAATGATGCAAGTCCGTATTATACCAGCGCGCGTTATGAGCAAGGATATGCAAACGGATATTACGGAACCGATATAGCATCATTCCCGATGAACGGAGCAAATGCTTTTATTTCTTCCCTTACTGCCGGAAGTACAACATTAAGACCAGAAATGACATCTGAATCTGAAATCGGATTGAATTTAAAGTTCTTTAAAAATCGTATTGGAATTGATGCAGCTTTTTATGATCGTAAAACCGAAGATCAGATATTCACATTGCCCGTCGATCCATCAACCGGTTTCAGTTCTCTTGTAACAAATTTCGGTTCAGTGCAAAACAAAGGTATTGAGTTGTTGTTAAGTACAACACCTGTAAAGACCAAAAATTTCCGTTGGGATTTAGATGTGAATTTCGCCATTAATCGAAATAAAGTATTATCAATGCCGGAAAGTCTGGAAGGTGGAAAAGTTACAATCCACAGCTTTGCAGCAGGGAATGATGCTGTATATATGTATGCTGAGGTAGGTAAACCATTGGGTACATACCATACCTATTTGCCACAATACGTAACCGATAAGACCAGTACTTACTATGGTAAGCAGATTGTGGATGCGGCTGGTCAGCCGGTACTTGGAACCGAGGTTGAAGATACGGGTCTTGACATGAATCACAAATGGACCGGAGGTATTAGTTCTACTATAAGTGTTTATGGATTCTCTTTAAATGCTACTTTAGACGTTCGTTACGGTGGCACAATGTTCTCACGTACTAGAAATCTAATGGAATTTACAGGAAACGGAGTAGTGACCCTTTACAACGATCGTAAGCCATTTATTGTACCTAATTCAGCACAAGCTGTTGTAGATGCGGATGGTAAGGTAATTTCAGCTCAGGAAAATACCACAGCCCTTAAATTGTCAGACGGAAGCTATCAGACTTATTTCGATACATATGGATATGGCAATGGTGGTTTGGCTTACCTTGTAGATCGTTCTTTTGCAAAAATACGTAATATTACTCTTTCGTATGATTTGCCAAAGACCTGGGTTAAAACTCTAAAGCTGAGTGATATTTCAGTCTCTGCTTTTGTTAACAATGCATTTGTTTGGACTGCAAAAGATAACTATTATATCGATCCTGAGTCAAGTACTGTAGGTACGGATTTGGAAGGTAATTTCGGAGAGCTGTATGTAAATCCAGCTAACCGTATTTATGGCTTTAACCTTAGTATAACATATTAAAATTAAGAAGTTTATGAAAAGGATAATATTTTTATTAGCATTTATTATACTGGGTCTGACCTCTTGTGACAATTACCTGGATATTAATAAGGATCCAAATTCGCCGTCAGAGGCGAATATTACTCCCAGTATGATCTTTCCTGGTACTGAAATGAATTTAGCAGCAAGCTACGGAGACTTTTTACGTATAGTAGGTGGTTATTATGCACAACATTATGCTCAGACTTTCGGAACAGGTAACTATGTGGACTATTCTCAGTTTAAAATGTCTGCAACCCGGTCAAGTGGAACATATACTCAGTTATATACCCGCACGCTAAAGAATCTGGAAACTGTTCGTCAGCAGTCAAAAGCAGCCGAACAATGGGGAACATACCTGGCTGCCACAACGTTAAGAGTTTTCACCTATCAGGTTTTGGTAGATGCTTATGGTGAAGTGCCCTATACAGAGGCGTTTGATTTGAATAATCTTGCACCGAAATATGATGATGGTCTGATCATTTATCAAGGAATTCTTGCCGAACTTGATGAAGCATTGTCAAAAGCTACCTCTTCAAATGTCGTTTGCACGAACTTTTTATTCGGAACGACTACTGCTGAAGAATGGATAAAATTTGCAAAAGCTTTGAAGTTGAAGTTATTAATGCGAATGAGTAATACCTCGGACGTGCAATCGAAAGTAGCAGCGCTGATTCAAGAAAATGATTTTCCGACATCGGATGTGTCCTATGATGATTGCTGGACAGACGAAACCGGGAAAGCAAGTCCTTATTATCAGGAAGAATATGCTTCCTATTTTGGTTCAACACAGGTCAATGTTGTTGCAAATATAGCCTATATGCAAACCATGCGAGAAAGTAATGATGCGCGTATTCCAAAATTCTTCAGGACAAATGGTAGCGGTGAGTATAAAGGAGGTGTTTCAGGCACCAATTTCAGTACATCTTCTCTTTATAAAGAACCGTACTTTTGTCGTCCGGTATTTACATACAATATGCCGGTTAACTTAATTACTGTTTCTGAAATTGAATTCTTCAAAGCAGAATTTTCTGCTCTCCATGGAACATCTGCAGTCGCAGAATCGCATTACAAAGCCGCAATCAATGCATCTTTCATCGCCGCAGGCTTAAGTGTAAGTGATGCAGCAAATATTTACACTACCTCCTATCCCTGGAATAATGCAAACTATGCAAAATTGATTGGTATTCAGAAATGGATAGCTTTGGGCGGAACCAATAACTTTGAAGCATGGTGCGAAATGCGTCGCCTTAAATTTCCTGCCTTCGGTACTGTAACCGGAAGCGCTATCTACAATGTTGCAAATGATGTATATTCTCCTGAATTATATGTTGCGGGAACATTGTATACGCCTATTCAGTTTAATACAGACTTAGGTGCCGGAAAAATTCTGCAACGGTTTAAATATGCTGAAAGTTCGACAAGCCGCAATAGCAATGCTCCTGCGAACAAGGGAGATGCGATACCGGTATTCTGGGCTGAATAAAAATATGAATGATTAAAATTTCAAATAAGATGAAAAATAAAATATTATTTTTAATGGTAATCATACTTGTCATCGCAGGATTGTCAGGTTGTGATAAGGATACCACTGCCGGTTTTACAGAAATTACGTATTATCCTACGCTTGAAGTGTTGGGAAGCTCTTCGGTAATTGCACCTTTAGGTCAAACCTATGTTGATGCCGGTGTGAAAGCAGAGCTTCAAGGAGAGGATGTAACCAGTGAGGTTACAACCTCTTCAACAGTCGATTCAAATGTAGGCGGAGTATATTC
>DATCHD010000068.1:0-36062 GCA_036508555.1 Prolixibacteraceae bacterium | reverse complement strand
ACTTTGCTGCCCTTCCGGTTTAAGAAAGAAGAGATGAGCGTGAAGAAATAGCCTTATGAATTTAGACCAATTTCCGTCAAAACTACTGGAAAATGCCGTGACTGAGTTCGCAAAACTGCCCGGCATCGGGAAGAAAACGGCATTAAGACTCGTTTTGCACCTGCTGAAAAGAGAGACAGACGAGGTACACCGGTTCAGCGATGCCATCACCAGACTGAAAGACGAAGTGATGCATTGCCAGGTCTGCCACAATATTTCTGATACGGAGGTCTGCAACATCTGCGGCAATGGCTCCCGCGACCACGGACTCGTCTGTGTGGTTGAGAATATCAGGGATGTGATGTCGATCGAGAATACCCAGCAGTACCGCGGGGTTTACCATGTTTTGGGCGGGATTATCTCTCCCATGGATGGTATCGGTCCGGCCGATCTGGAGATCGATTCGCTGTTAAAACGGGTGGAAATAGGGGAAATTCGGGAGGTGATTTTTGCCCTGAGTACAACCATGGAAGGCGATTCTACTAATTTCTTCCTGTTCAAAAAACTGAAAAACAGCAATATACGTATTACTACGCTGGCAAGAGGCGTCTCGGTAGGCGATGAACTGGAGTTTACCGACGAGCTGACCCTCGGACGTTCCATCGTCAATCGTCTGCTCTACGAACAAATTATTTCCTGAAGTTATTCCTTACCATGAAACTATTCCTCAAAGACGACCTCATTTCATTGCGAGCCCTGGAACAGGAAGACGTTGACAGGCTGTATCTCTGGGAAAATAATGAGGAGATATGGACCATCAGCCATACCCTTGCCCCCTTCTCCAAACATACGCTGGCACTTTACATACAGGACTCAGATAAGGATATTTACGAATCCAGACAGCTCCGGATGATGATTGACACCCTTGCCGGCGATACCGTCGGGGCCATCGATCTGTTCGATTTTGATCCCTATCATTCGCGTGTCGGCTTAGGAATACTGGTACACCGGCCGGAGGACCGCTCTAAAGGATACGCTACCGCTGCCTTGCATCTCATGATCCGGTATTGTTTTGAAAAACTAAACCTGCACCAGATTTATGCCAACATCCTCACAGACAACGAAATAAGCATAAATCTTTTCAAGAAGGCCGGATTTATTCTGACCGGAACGAAGAAAGAATGGATCAGGGAGTCGGGCCTGTGGAAGGACGAACACCTGCTTCAGCTAGTGTTGTAGCGAAACGTCATTCCGGACTTGATCCGGAATCCTCCGATTAACCGAACTGCTGCCATCCCTCGTTTCAAACGAGGGATAGCGGGATCCCCCAATTAAAGGGGATGCTGAATCAAGTTCAGTCATGCCATCCCTCGTTTCAAACGAGGGATAGCGCTACCTGATTAGTATGACGGACATCACAGATTGATTTCGCTGTAGTCTGGAATCTCTTTCAGAAATTCATAGGTCAGGCAGGTCTTGTCAATCTTGCAACAAAAATGCGAAAGTCCGTTGGTCACAATTAGATAATCTACCTGCAATTCGAAGTTATACCTCACAATCTGGTCGAAAACCTTTTGGGTGATCTTTACCTCCGGAGCCTTGCATTCAATGATCAGCAAGGGTAATCCTGCGGTAGAGAATACTAAAGCATCAGTTCTGAAATCCTGCTGATTGTGCCGCAACGATTTTTCGATAGCCATCAGGGAAGCCGGGAAATGCTTTTCGTCAATAAGATACCTCACGAAGTGCTGTCTCACCCATTCTTCCGGCGTCAGCCGGACCCATCTTCGCCGGTAGGCATCAAAAATCAGTCGTCTGCCCTCTTTTTGGGCCATCCGGAAAGTGTATTTTGGCAGATTAAGTTGCATCTTTACTGAAAATCTTCCTAAATCTAAATTTTTATTTTCAATTCAGCCAACATAACATTAAAAGCAGGTAATTTTGCAGAAAAGCGCATATGAAGACAAAAGAAGAAATTGTTCAGAACTGGTTACCACGATATACAGGCAGGGCCTTGAATCAATTTACCAAACATGTGCTGCTGACTAATTTCCAGAGTTACGTCGAAAATTTTGCCGAGAAATTCGGAGTCCCGGTTGTCGGGGAGAACAATTCGATGCCCAATGCCAGCGCCAATGGCATTACCATTATCAACTTCGGTATGGGCAGTCCGAACGCCGCCACCATCATGGATCTGCTCAGCGCAGTGATGCCTGACGCAGTGCTATTCCTGGGCAAATGCGGCGGACTGAAACGCAAGAGTGAACTGGGAAATCTGATTCTTCCCATTGCGGCCATCAGGAACGACGGTACCTCCAACGATTACCTCCCGCCGGAAGTACCTGCCTTGCCGGCATTCAGCCTGCAACGTGCGGTCTCTTCCACCATCCGTGACATGGGGCTTGACTACTGGACCGGTACCGTTTTCACCACGAACAAAAGGGTGTGGGAGTACGACGAGCGGTTCAAGAAATACCTCATCAAGACGCGTGCCATGGCTATAGACATGGAGACAGCTACGGTTTTCACGGTAGGTTTCTGCAACTCCATTCCGACCGGCGCACTGCTTTTGGTGTCTGATCAACCGATGATTTCGACCGGTGTGAAGACGCATGAGAGCGACAAAGAGGTGACCCGTCTGTTTGTGAACACCCATTTGGAGATAGGGATCAATGCGCTCATGGAAATCATCAACGACGGAAGATCAGTCAAACATCTGAAATTCTGATTGAATGGACTACCAGAAAATCCTCTCCGATTTAAATGATAAAAAATACGGCACCGTCTATTTTTTGGAAGGCGAAGAGCCTTATTATATTGATGTTGTAAGCAATTGGATCCTCGAAAACGTGCTGACGGAGAGTGAGAAAGCTTTCAATCA
Source organism: Prolixibacteraceae bacterium (assembly GCA_036508555.1). Lineage (GTDB taxonomy): Bacteria > Bacteroidota > Bacteroidia > Bacteroidales > Prolixibacteraceae > CAINVV01. Next base: position 33,202 of record DATCHD010000068.1, on the reverse strand, counting down.
GACCCTGCTTTATGGAAAGGACATCTCGCTGGATACCATCATGGCCGCGGCCCGCCGTTATCCCATGATGGCGGAGCGTCAGGTAGTGGTTATCCGGGAAGCCCAAAACATTCGCGACATCGATGAGCTGACGACTTATGTGGAGAAATCCGCTCCTACGACCATGCTGGTTATCTGTTACAAATACAAGACCATCGACAAACGCAAAAAATTATACAAGGCCATTCAGAAACACGGGGTCTACCTCGAATCGAAACCGCTTTTCGAAAATCAGGTACCGGGCTGGATTGTCGATTACCTCAAGACACAACAGCTGGGCATCGAGCCCAAAGCCGTGCAGATGATTACCGATCATGTTGGAAATAACCTGCAACGAATTGTCAATGAGCTAGATAAAATAATTTTTGCAGCGGTTCCCGGTACCAGCATCACGGTAGACGATGTGGAGAAAAATATCGGAATCAGCAAAGAATATAATGCATTCGAATTTCAAAAAGCCCTGGGTGGGAAGGATCTGTATAAGGCAAACAGGATCCTCAACTACATGATTCACAACGAAAAATCGCTTCCGATGACCATGATTGTGGGCATTCTGGTCTCTTATTTCAGAAAAATTCTGACTTATCACTCCATCCAAAACAAGAGCAATACCGGAGAGGTAGCTCAAAAACTTGGCGTGATCCCCTTCTTTCTCAATGATTACATGACCGCGGCACGCAATTATCCTCTGCAGAAAGCCATTTTGGCTATATCGCTGCTCCGGGAATACGATCTCAGATCGAAAGGCGCCCGGGGCGGTACAACAGACAATGGGGAACTCCTGCGCGAATTAACCTACAAAATCTTACACCTCTGAAAATATGGCATCTATCACAATCATGCTGGTCATCATCATCTCGCTGACCTCAATTCTGGCCTTTTCGAACAGGGAGGTGATCAAACAATTTGAGTTCAATGCCTTCAAAATTTACCACAAAAAACAGTATCACCGACTGCTTTCGCACATCCTGGTGCATGCCAGTTGGGAACATTTGCTGGTTAATATGATTGTTTTGTGGTCATTCGGCACTGTCGTTGAACACTATTTTCAGATGAATTTCGGGGGAAACTCCTCCTATTATTTTATCGCGCTTTTTGTCGGATCGGCAATTTTCTCGAGTCTTTGGGCGCTGATCAAACAAAGAAATAATGTCTATTACAGTGCAGTGGGTGCTTCGGGTGCTGTTTCGGCAATTCTTTTTGCCGCCATATTTTTCGATCCGTGGGGAAGCATCTATTTCTTCGGAATTCTGCCGATGCCGGGAATCATCTTCGGGGTTCTCTATCTCTACTATTCCTTTTATATGAGCCGTAAAAAGATGGATAACATCGGTCATGACGCCCATTTTCTGGGTGCTGTCATCGGCTTCTGCGCCCCAATAATTATGCGGCCTTCCCTGTTCTGGGATTTTGTGAATCTGCTTTTCTCTCCGACTATGAATCAATGATAAAAAGGGAGGTGAGTGATGAAAGGGGGATATTTCCTGTTCAATGGTCAGTTTCACAAGGAGGGCGATCCGGTTTTCACCCTGGCAGACCTGTCCCAAAGGGCTTTGGGATTCAATGAGTTTTTTCGTGCCGAACACAATGAAATTCTCTTTCCCCTGGCAATTTCTAAACATCTGATTGCTACCGCGGAAACCATCGGATTGGAAATTTCCGGTATGATCGGTCATGAAGGCAGACTGTTGCAAAAGGCTGTTTCCAGGTTACTGAATAAGAATAAACTTTACCTGGCGGCCAGGATTGGTATCCAAGTCTATCCCTCCGAAGAAAAAATCAACATCCTACTGACGGCAGAGGAGATGGAACGGGGCTATTATCCGTTAAAGGAGCCAGGATTGCTGCTCTCATTGTACGACACTCAAACTACCGGAACTTTCTCATTTCAAACCGGTCTGCGTCTTGCCGGGGAACAAAACAAGCCGGATTTAATTATTTTAGACGGTAGCGGGTTTACTTGCGGGAGTCTTTTCTGCTCCATTGCTTACATTGAAAAGGACCAGGTATTTTTTATGAAGGAACGTTCGGATCGAAAAAGGTGCGCCATCAGGGAAGAGGTCTTTAAGAGTGCCAAAGAAGTTGGACTTGTACCAACGGAAAAAGAAAATGTGACCCCGGAGATGTTACTGGAAGCCGACGAGGTGTTTCTTTTTGATGCGTGCAGCGGTATTCAAAAAGTACTTGGCTTGGAGGACCGGCGGTATTTCAGTCCGAAAACCAAACTGATAGCTGAGAAATTGTCGGAGAGGGCCAAAAAGGGAAAATGAGAATGCACCCCTCGCTCCAGCGGATTTGCAATCCGCTGGAGCGTCGACGGGCTGAAGCGCCGAAGGTATCTTAGTTGAATTCGGGGTTTTCGGGGAAATTTTGCCAGAGCAAGGCATTTCCACCTATGCTTTTGATGCTTTCGTTCCAGAAATTTTCGTCGCTTGCAAGGATACTTCCGACCGAAGGTTCGACAACCACCCATGAATGACCGGCAATTTCACTTGCTAACTGGCCTGCACTCCATCCCGAATAGCCTAAAAAGAACCGGACCTCTTCCTCTTCCACCAATCCCGCACGGATCAATGCAATCAGCTGCCCAAAATCCCCGCTCCAGTAAAGGTTCTCACTGATATGCAGGCTGTCATGGATCTTTTCGCCCAGGGTATGCAGGAAAAAGAGTTTGTCATTGCTTACGGGTCCGCCCAGAAAAGCATGTGCTTCAAAATTCGGAAATTCTTTGAAAAGATCCCTAATCTCCAATTTTGTCGGCTTATTGAGGATAAATCCAACATCTCCCTCTTCATTACGCTGTACCAAAAGCACAGCCGAACGACTAAAATAATCGCCCGGAAGAAACGGCTCTGCAATGAGCACTCTCCCCATTGCAGGCGACAGTTTGTTGTCAATAGTGAATATATCCAGATCCAATAACATAGGCAAAGCAACGTTAAATTGCAGCATCAATTTCACTTCTCAATGATAAGAAAAATATCTTCATCTTTCTTTTTCATCAGAAATTCTTCTCTGGCAAATTTTTCAAGATTTTTAGCGTTGGCCTTCATCTCCTGCAAATGGATACTGTCATTACTGATCTTTTGCTGAAAAAAAGCCTTCTCAACGCGGTATTGCTTCAGTTTATTCACATTTTTCCGGAGAAAAAAAATGTTGTTGTCATCAATAAACAACATCCAGACACTGAACACCACGAAGGCAAGCAAATATTTGTTACGCAGGACACCGACAATTTTTTTCAGGTACAGTGACTTCATGAGGGCAAGTTAATCATTATTTCTCCGGGAGGAAATTGGGATACATGAAATCCCTGGCCGGCACAAAAGTTTCTTTCACTGTCCGGATTGATACCCAGCGCAACATATTAAAGACCGAACCAGCCTTATCATTTGTTCCGGAACCTCGGGCGCCTCCAAATGGTTGTTGCCCGACGACTGCACCTGTTGGCTTATCGTTGATATAGAAATTGCCTGCCGCATTCGCCAACCTTTTTGTCAGGTGGTCGATAGCATATCTGCTTTGCGAGAAGATTGCGCCTGTCAGCGCATACAGGGAAGTTTCGTCCAACAACGTCAGTGTTTGCTCCAGCTGATCATCTTCATAGACAAAAATGGTCACCACCGGACCGAAAAGCTCTTCCTGCATGGTGATGTATTTGGGATTTTTAGCTAAAATGACTGTAGGTTCTACGAAATAGCCGACAGTTTTATCGCAGTTTCCGCCATAGATAACCTCGGCATCCGCGTCCGCCCTTGCCCTGTCAATAAAACCTTTCAATTTATCGAAGGATGCCTCATCAATCACAGCATTGATGAAATTGGTGAAATCTTCGGGAGGCCCCATCTTCATTCTGCTGAGCTGTGCTTCGCATTTCGGCCAGGTCTCTTTCCAAATGGATCGGGGGATGTAAACGCGTGAAGCAGCCGAACATTTTTGTCCCTGGTACTCGAATGAACCCCGCACAATCGCGGTAGCCAGAGCAGAGGTATCGGCAGTAGGATCGGCGAAAATAAAGTCTTTCCCTCCTGTTTCGCCAACGATACGAGGGTAGGATTTATAGCCGGCAATATTGGCTCCGATGGTTTTCCAGATATTCTGGAAGACGCCGGTGGATCCGGTGAAATGGATGCCGGCAAAATCGGGATGACTGAATATCACCTCGCCGGCAGCGGGACCGGATACGAAAACCAGGTTGATGACCCCGGCTGGTAAACCGGCTTCCATCAGCAATTCCATGATCACGCTGGCTGAATAAACGGCAGCCTTGGCAGGTTTCCAAACAGAGACATTACCCAGCATGGCCGGAGCGACCGGAAGATTACCTGCTATGGAAGTGAAATTGAAAGGAGTCAGTGCAAACACAAAACCCTCCAAAGGTCTGAATTCGTTGTAGTTCCACATACCCGGATTCGACTCGGGTTGCATGGCGTAAATATCGGTCATGCATTTCACGCCGAACCGGTAAAAATCAGCGAGCTCACAGGCTGCATCAATTTCTGCCTGGTAGGCATTCTTGGATTGTCCCAGCATCGTAGCAGCATTGATCCGTGCGCGGAATGGTCCGGCGAGGAGATCCGCCGCTTTCAAAAAGATGGAGGCCCGGTGTTGCCATGATGTATTCGCCCAGTCAGCTTTTGCCTTCAAGGCAGCGTCAATGGCTTGCAGGACATGGGTTTTGTCTCCCTGATGGTAACAACCCAAGTGGTGAGACAGGTCGTGGGGCGGATGCATTTCAACCTTTTTGCCGGATCTGATCTCTTTACCACCAATAATCATAGGAAGATCGGCCAAAACAGAACGCATCTCTTGTATGGTCTGCTGCAATTCGAGGCGCTCCGGTGAACCGGGAGCATAGCTTTTTACAGGCTCATTCTTAGGAATCGGGGCATTGTAAAATCCGGTTGACATATTGTCGATTTTTTGTATTATTGCAATAGATTGAACTGACCAATGAGCAAAATTGATCATGCAAATCTATGAGATCTCTCTCTTATAATTGCTAATAAATGTCACCTTTATAATATTGAGAGTGAATTTACCATGTATTAAGTTTTATCAAACAGACGTTTGGATACAATAGATGCCAAAGAAATTTGAAAGCGGGTTGAAAAGCAAATACCCTCATTTGCATAAACAGGAATTAGGCCTTATCCGTATATTTTTCTACATCGATCTTCTTCTATTAGCAGGGGCATTAGTTCTATTAACGCTTGACTTGCTCAATTTTTTCAACTCTAATTATTCACCTCACATCCTGGCTTTTACGGGAATCTTCATTCTGATTTTTTTCTTTCTCAGAGAAGGAAAGCAGGGTGCAGCATTAAATGTGCTTCACCTGCTTCCGCTTCCGGCCTACTTTTTAATGATATCCACACAATACGCCATCCTTGCTCCGGAAACCTCCTACAATTTTGAAATCTATCTTTACACCAGCGGACTGGCCATCTTATTGTTATTATCAGAAAGACCCCGGCAGCTATTTACCTACCTGTTAGTGACAACAGGTGTACTGATCGGTCACCTTCTGGCATATGCCAGGAAAGATCTTCTTTTACAGCTGATCTGGAATGAATCCAATTCCATTCATCCAGTATTTCTGTACTTGCTTGTCGGCGGAATAGGATATATAACTTTCGTCGCATTCCATTTAAGACTGCAAGACAAAGAGCAAAGAATTCACATTTTGCGGGAGAATCAGAACCGGATTTTCACTCAATATTTTGAAGGCATCCTACGATTCACGACCGAACGTGACGAACTGGGAGAAAGAATCGGGTACAAGGTCACTTACATCAATCCAGCATTCGAAGAGTATTTCGAAGTAAGAAACTCCGAGGTAAAGGGTATGCCGGTGCATCTTTTATTTCAAAAATTGTTCAGGGGAGAGATTGACTGGCAGTCACTATTTGATCCTTCAAAGAGAACGAAAAAAGAAATACTTGTGCCGCATACGGAGAAATGGTTTCAGGTAACTTCCATCCCGGTCGACAAGGAAAATTTGATCTGCTTTTTCGAAAACATCACCAGCGCCAAAACTACCATCGCCGAACTTGGAAACAGTAAACATCGCTACAAACTGTTGCTCGAAACAATTCCGGATATTTTCTTCGTTATCGACAAGGACGGAACTTATATCGATTATGTGCCAAAATCTGATACGGGCATTGATAAACAAGCAGTTGAAATCATTGGTAGCACCATTTTTGAAGTTGGTTTTTCTGCCAGGATGGTTAAGCAGGTGAGTAAGTCGATTAAGACAGTCCTGGTAAGTGATTCCATTGAGACCATTGAATATGCCCTGGAGGTCAAAGGCAAAGGAACATGTTTCTTTGAGATGAGGATGGTCAAACTCAATAAAGATGCCGTTATGGCTGTCTCAAGGGATATCTCGAAACAGAAATTTGCTGTTCAGGCCATCGAGGAAGCCAGGAAAAAGGCAGAAGAGGCGGATATGCTCAAAACGGCATTCCTGCAAAATATTTCGCATGAGGTTCGTACGCCGCTGAATGCGGTTGTTGGATTTTCCAATATTCTTTTGACGGATGAAGTCTCGCGGAATGAACGGATGAACTACCTGCAGATCATTGCCCGGAATTGCCAGATTCTGTTGCATGTTTTCAGCGACACCATAAAGCTGTCAAAGATCCAAAGTGGCGTAGAAAAGGTTAATTACCAATTATATAACCTCAATGGGCTGGTCAATGAATTGTATAGGCAGACTATTTATGAAAAGGGGCAACTTGAAAAAGATCATCTCAAAATTTATCCGGTGATGGGGAATGATAATCCAAAATTCTCCATTTTATGTGATGGCAGCAAAATAAAAGACATCCTGGAAAGCCTGATTGACAATGCGTTGAAATTTACAGAAGAAGGCGAGATTGAATTTGGATATTACTTTATGGGAGACAATCTGATAGAATTTTTCGTCAGAGACACTGGAATTGGCATTCCGGAAGAACAGTTCGAGAAAATTTTCGACCGCTTTTACCAGATCGATTCCAGGATGAAAAGGGCCTATGGCGGTTCGGGAATCGGACTTTCGCTAGCCAATGATTTCGTAAAAATGCTGGGTAGTGCAATTAAGGTAGAATCGATTGTTGGCGTAGGTTCAAGATTCTCATTCATAATATCTTACAAGGAAAACCACAGTCACTTGAGGATTGTTTGATTCGGATATTTCACGGACCTATGGCTCAGCCATGTTCCGGACGAGATCACACTCAAGTAATAGTTCATTAATCTGAAGTAGGTGAGTGAATTAACGCCAAAGGACTTAACAAAGAATAATGGGAGTCCTATCAGCGCAGGGATTAAGCCAAGAACCATATTATTCAGAATCAGTATTGTATGCATCAGAATAGCTTTCCCGAAGTTTTCATGTTTGGAAATATAGACATGTCTTGAAATATGCACTTCTGTCTTGGTCACTACAGTTACTTCCCGGTTGATTCTGGAGGAACCGCCATGAGTGTGGCGAACCACTGCACTCTTAAGATAAACGATTTCACCATTGTTCTCCACAGCTCTCCGGCACAAATCGACATCCTCAAAATACATCCAATAATCTTCATCCCATTTACCCAGCCTGAAAAAGCTCTCTCTCCTGATCATGAGGACTGATCCTGATACCCAGTCGGGATAGATATAATGCTTTGTTTGACTGATTGCATCTTCAATTTTCCCTGAAAACATCCTGTAAATGGCACGTTGCCAGCCGGTCAGAGTCATGGCAGATAAGAATTTTCCATATGGGCGGTCATTTGAACCGTCCTCCTTTACCTGTCTGCAGGTAACAATCGAATTTTGAGGCCTGACGCGTACTTCTTCTAACATATCAAAGAGGGCGTCAGCGGTCACAGTAGTGTCCGGATTCAGGAAGAGCAGCGAAGACCCTGTGCTCCTGGCGGCTCCCAGGTTACATCCATTAGCAAACCCGTTATTGCCCGAGTTAGTGATGAAATCAATTTGGGGGAAAAGTTTTACAAATTCGGATAATCTGCCGTCATTAGACTGATTATCAATGACTATTACTTCAAAAATAAAGCGATTATCATCGATGTTACATAGAGATGAAAGACATTTTTCAAGTCTTTCCCAACCTCTGTAATTAACTATTATAACTGATAAATCTTTCAATTTAAATTAAAAAAAATCGTATCTTTTTCCCGCTTTGTCAAGGTTTTAGACACCCGGATTACCGAGAAGTTTAATTGGTACCCGCACTTCTATCAAACTTTCATTCAAATTAACTTGCTTATGAGCATAATAAAATAAAATTTCAGTAAATTGACCCTCTGAGACAGTAAACAACCCTAATAATTAAACAAGATGAACAAGACAATTCCACTGATCGGCCTTTTCCTTTTCATGGTTTTTCATGGCACTTCACAATCTAAATTCAACGGACTGGACATGAACATGGGTAACCTCTACCGGTTATCCGACGCCAAAACACGATCCATCAGCCCTGAGAACTTTACCGGGGAGAAAGGCAAAGGCGGCATGGCAGATCCTGCCGATAAAAATAAACCTAATGTTGCCAATGCATCCAACGCTGCCCGTGACCTTGGTCAAGGCTGGAAAATAAATCCATTCATACGCATTCAGCCCGGACAAACTTTCACCCTTGCCGAAATGGAAGGACCAGGAGCCATACAACATATTTGGATGACTCCAACAGGAAACTGGCGTTTTTCGATTCTCCGCGTCTATTGGGACGATGAGAAGGAACCTTCGGTGGAATGTCCTGTTGGCGATTTCTTTGGTCAGGGCTGGAACGTATATGCCCAGTTGACTTCACTGCCTGTCTGCGTGAATCCCGGTAGTGCATTCAACTGTTACTGGCCTATGCCATTCCGCAAGAAATGTAAAATTACCATGGAAAACCTCAACGACAAAGATGCCATGTCAGTTTATTATCAGATCGATTATACCCTGACGGATGTCCCATCGGATGCAGCCTACTTCCATGCACAGTTTCGGCGGGCAAATCCTGTTCAGAATTCAGTTTACACCATAGTGGACGGCATTAAGGGCAAAGGGCAGTTTGTTGGGGTTTACATGGCCTGGGGAGTCACCAATAATGGCTGGTGGGGCGAAGGCGAGATCAAATTTTACCTTGACGGAGACAGCAAATACCCGACCATTTGTGGTACCGGGACTGAAGATTATTTCTGTGGATCCTACAATTTTGACCGGGACGGGAAATACAAGGAATTTTGTACCCCATATTCTGGATTGCACCAGGTGATCCGGCCAGAGGGAGACTATAAAGTGATGATGCGTTTCGGACTCTACCGCTGGCACATCATGGATCCGGTTCGTTTCGAGAAGGACCTGAAGATCACTATTCAGGATCTGGGATGGCACCAGGGCGGCAGATATCTTGCCCAGCGATCAGACATCTCATCCACCTGTTTTTGGTACCAGAACGACCCGCATACCTCATTTCCAAAAATACCGGAGTGGAGAGAACTGGAAGTAAATTGAATTCTTTGTCTATTTTTACGGGATCAAATTAATAACTATCCATGATTGGATTTTTGCAGCGGACGAAAGCATTTTCCATACCACTTCTTATACTGGTCGGTATATTATCCGTTTTATTGATCTTTTTTAATAAAGTTGAGATAGAGTTATGGGTAAACGCGTATAACAGTGCGCCATTGGATTTCTTCTTCCGGTATTTCACCAATCTTGGTGACGGAATCACGGCGTTTATTGTATCCCTGATATTCATGGTATTTAACATAAAGAGAGGTCTGCTCCTTTTGCTTACATTCATCATTTCCGGGTTGTTCATTCAGTATTTAAAGATTCATATCTTCCCTGATATTGTCCGACCAGTCACATTGCTTAAAGGCACTTATGTGTTGCACCTGGTGGAAGGGGTAAAAATGGGTGAGATTCAAAGCTTTCCCTCCGGTCATACAGGAACGGCCTTCGCAATGTTTTTTTGTCTGGCTACATTTACCAATAAAACCTGGCTTCATGTTTCCGCACTGGTAACCGCGGTCTTGATTGGATTCTCCAGGATCTATCTTTGCCAGCACTTTCTGCCTGACGTTATCGCGGGTGCAGTCATTGGAACATTTACCTCTCTGGTTCTGCTGACACTGTTTGAGCATAATAAAACATTCATGAAATTAAATCATCCAATATTTCCCAGAAGAGCTTCCAATGCTGAAAAAGATACTTGAAAAAGAGTGGCTAGTCCAACTGATCCTCGTAGCATTTGCCTCTGTCCTGTTCATTCCGTTTACAGGAAGAATGCATTTATTCGACTGGGATGAGATTAATTTCGCCGAATCTGCCAGGGAAATGCTTGTCACCCGCGACTTTCTTACTGTTCAAATAGATTTCAAGCCATTCTGGGAGAAGCCGCCCCTGTTCATCTGGTTTCAGGTGCTCTCCATGAAATTATTCGGAATCAATGAATTCGCTGCACGTTTCCCCAATGCAATTTGCGGGATTGCTACCGTGCTCAGCCTCTACAACCATGGCAAAAAATTATTCGACTCAAGATTCGGCCTTACCTGGGTACTCCTGTATTGTTCATCCATCCTTCCCTTCCTGTATTTCAAATCCGGAATCATTGATCCGTGGTTTAACTTATTTATATTCAACGGAGTAGCGTTTTTTGTATATTATATCCATGAACTTTCACAAAAGGCAGAAAAACTAAAACAACTTAAACTCCTGGTCATCTCTGCCTGTTTCATCGGACTGGCAGTTCTGACAAAGGGTCCGGTTGCCTTTTTGATCTTCAGTCTCTGCCTGACCGTCTTTCTGCTTCTGATCAGATTTAAGATGCAGATCAAGCCGCTGCACGTTATTTTCTATCTGGTAACCTTCTGTTTTGTAGGCGGTTTCTGGTTTATCATCCAATGGCTGAGCGGGCATGGAACGGTCATCATGGAGTTTATCACTTACCAGATCAGGTTGTTCACTACCAAGGATGCCGGTCATGGCGGTTTCCTGTTGTATCATTTTGTGGTGCTCCTGATGGGGGTCTTTCCGGCTTCTGTTTTTGCGCTACCGCTGATACTTAAACATCTGCCTGCTAACCCGTTGCAGGTTTTGTTCCAACGATGGATGATGATTCTCTTCTGGACCGTGCTCATTCTCTTCACGATCGTCAAGACAAAAATTGTTCATTACTCATCCCTCTGTTATTTTCCTATCACCTTCCTGGCTGCCTTGTATATTTATTCTGTCGAAAAAGACGCATGGCAGCCTAAAAAATGGATAAGCACCCTACAGTTAATAATTGGCGGATTGATTGCCTTTGTAGCGATTGCTTTGCCCTTCTTTGCTATGAACATCAGGTACATTCTGGACAAAGGATGGGTTGACGACCAATTTGCTGCCGGGAATATGAAGGCTGTAGTTCACTGGTCAGGCATGGAAGCCTCCGGTGGTATTATTTTGCTAGCCGGGTTGATATTCTTCGGAATAAATGCTGCCAGGAAAACTTTCCTGGCGAACAGGATTCTGTTAATCAGCTCCTTGCTCTGCGTAATCCTCCTGACGCTAATGGTAACTCCCCGGATTGAAGGTTATAGCCAGCGGGCAGCCATTGAATTCTATAAGGATCATGCAGGAAAAAATGAATATGTCTATCCGCTCGATTATTTCAGCTATGCTCCTCTCTTTTATGGGCAAAGGCAACCACCGCTCAATCCAAAAGCATATGATTATCAATGGCTTCTATCTGGAAACATTGACAAGGATGCCTATTTTGTTGTCAAAGTCAGCGACCTGGAGTCCAATTTGAAAAAACATCCATCCCTGGAAGTTCTGTATGAGAAAAATGGTTTCGTATTTCTAAAGCGCAAAGCGATCAAAAATGATTAACAAGAAGATTATCACCGTTGTCCTGCCAGCCTATAATGCCGAAAAAACGCTGGAACAAACCTACCGGGAAATCCCTTTTGACATCGTTGACAACGTTATCCTTGTCGACGACCTGAGCAGGGATAATACCGTTGAAGTAGCCAGGAAACTGGGCATCAAACACCTTGTCACCCACTCTGAAAACAAGGGTTATGGCGGGAACCAAAAGAGTTGCTATGACAAGGCGCTCGAACTGGAATCAGATATTGTAGTCATGCTGCACCCTGATTATCAGTACACTCCACTTTTAATCCACTCCATGTCTTATCTGATCGCCAATGGGGTCTATGAGGTGGTGCTGGGATCCAGGATTCTGGGTAAGGGGGCGATACGGGAGGGCATGCCTGTCTATAAATACATAGCCAACAGGCTTCTAACCTTGTTCCAGAATATCGTAATGGGGCAGAAGCTCTCAGAATACCATACCGGCTACCGCGCCTTCTCTGGAAATGTGCTGAGAAAAATAAATTACAGGATCAACTCTGACGACTTCATTTTCGACAATGAAATGATTGCCCAAATATTTTATGCAGGATTCGAAATTGCCGAGATTACCTGTCCGACCAAGTATTTCGAAGAAGCCTCTTCCATCAATTTCAGAAGGAGTACAATTTATGGAATCGGAGTGCTGTTTGTCTCACTGAAATACCGTCTGCAGAAATGGGGTATAGCGAAGTTTAAGATCTTCAGTTAGCTTCAGGCCCTGACAAACAAGGCCTTGATGATATGCCAGACCATATTTGGGTTCTCTTTCAACCTTCTGGTTGAGTAATTGAACCATTGTTTTCCGAAGGGCACATACACTTTCATTGGATATCCTTTCTCCACAATTGAACGACGCAGGTTGGAAGTCACCCCAAACAACATCTGGAATTCAAACTTGTTTTTAGGAATATTGAGCCTTTCGATGAGTTTCATGCATTGTTCAACGAGGTAAGAGTCATGGGTGGCGATACCAACATTAATATCGTTCTTCAACATAAATTCAAGATCCTCCAGGTAGTGATCGCGAATCTCCTGATGCCCTTTGAAAGCGATCGATTGATCCTCAACATAGATGCCTTTGCAAAGACGGAAACTGAGCGGTGAAGCAGCAGTATGAACATCCATCAATGACTTGATATCGTTGAGTGTACGCTTCAAATATGCCTGAATGACGAGCCCGACGCGGATTGGAAATTCCTCCTTCAACCGGCGGTAGAGTTGTATTTCATCGTCTGTACAGGTGGAATCCTCCATATCGATGCGGATGAAACTATCTGCCCGATCAGCTGCCATAAGGATCTCCCGAAAATTCTGATAGCAGGTTTCTTTGTTCAGGAAAAGACCCAGCATGGAAGGTTTTACAGAGAAATTTCCATGGATCATCCTGGAGGTAAATTGTCCGATTACATCGATGTATTGATTTTTATACTGCTCAGCATCTGATAGTTGAGAAACATATTCACCCAAAATATCCAGTGTTACCGAACATCCATCCAAATTTAACTTGACAGATTCTCGCATGGCATCAGACAGATTTTCTCCTGAAATATATTTCCTGGAAAATACCCAGACCAGCCGTTTTGGCATATACGGGAGAATGCCTGCTATTAGTTGATTAATCATCCTTTTGGTTTATCCCTTTTGAAGGATAAAAGTAACAAGGAGAGAAACGACAATCTATGATGTTTATCAACTCGCGAAAAATATAGAAAGGGAAAAATGGACGGTTAATATCACGCAATCAACATTTCAGTTATATTTGTCAACTTATATCTGATAAATAGAACATCACTTTTTTAATATGAAGAATTCTACGATTGTTTCGGTTATTTTGGGAATAGCAATTGGGGTACTTTACTTGCTTCATTTTACAGGTAACAAGAGCATTATCACTGATAAGGGGCAGGCTAGCGAAGGAACAAGCAAACCTTTGTCCATTGCGTATGTCAAGATGGATTCGGTGCTTTTTACTTATGAACTGGCGAAGAAACTTACAGCGAATCTACAGTCAAACCAGGAATCATTTAAGAAAGAGTACAGTCTTAAGAGGATAAAATTTGAAAAGGAGGCAGCTACTTTTCAGGAAAAGGTACAGAGAGGCGGATTTTTGACCGACGAGCGGGCTAAACTGGAGCAGGAACGCTTATTGGGGCAGCAACAGGAAGTTGAGCGGCTTGATGCTGAGCTTACACAAAAACTCAATGAAATGCAGGGTCAGATCAACCAGCAGATTATCGACAGTATCTCTTCGTTTCTGAAAAGTTACAATGCCGACAAAAAATATGATATTATCCTCAACAGTTCAAGTATGCTGGAAGGGACGCCGAAGTACAATATTACCAAGTATGTATCTGTGGGTTTGAATAAAAGATATAAACCCTGACAACAAATCAGTCAAGGGTTGAGGTAATTGTGCAAACCGTAAGGTATTCTGAGACAATCTGCTGCTAATGTCAAGATTCAGTGCCTACCTGGAGAGGCAGCGCCCCCCCGGTATAATTGAACATCTTTCTGAGACGGATCAGGGAAGTACCTTGTTCGTGACCATCCCATGTTATGATGAGCCCGGTCTCCTTTTTGCACTTAACTCGCTGACGCAATGCACCCCACCTTCTTCTGGGGTCACTGTAATCGTAGTAGTTAACTCTTCCGACAAAGCCTCACCGGAAGTTCTGGATCAGAATCAGTGCACAATCAGAGAAGTTCTTGATTGGTGGCAGAATTCTCCCAGACCCTTTTTTCAGCTCAGGTTACTGCAGGCTCCTTCACTGCCTTCCAAATGGGCCGGCGTAGGATGGGCCAGAAAAATTGCCATGGATGAGGCGGTCAGGATACTGGATTGTTCTGAAAAAGAGGAAGGAATACTCGCTGCCTTTGATGCAGACAGCACGGTATCTGCCAATTACTTCACCGAGCTGGAATCTGTTTTCCGCAGGAATCCTACTTACAACTTTGTCAACCTTAACTTTTGCCATCCCGTCGATGATCCGGCCTTATGTGACTCACTTCGCGAAGGGATCATTCTCTACGAACTGTACCTCCGTTACCTTCGAAATGCCATCCAATGGTGCGGGTACGCCCATGCCATCCATACCGTGGGATCCAGTTTTGCTGTCAGGGCTACGTCCTATGTAAAGCAAGGCGGTATGAACAGGCGTCAGGCCGGTGAAGACTTCCATTTCCTCCATAAGATCGTCTTGCTCGGCAATTATGGCCACATCATAGAAGCCACGGTTTTTCCTGCTGCCAGGATATCGCACCGGGTTCCATTCGGCACCGGGGCCGCCTTGAAGAAATGGGAAGAAGGGGATCGGGAACTTGACACCGCTTATTCTTTAAGGATATTCGAAACTTTGCGCCCCCTGTTTGCAGATCCGGGATATTTTTTCGATACTGATCCCACCTTTTGGGAAGAACGTTTCCTGCAATTTGACAGGAAGCTGTACGATTATCTGGTGCAGATAGAAATGAAGGAGCGACTCATTGAATTAAGAAACAACTGCGCCGACAAAAGAAATTTCGTGAAAAGATTTTATCATGAGGTCAATGCCTTCCGGATCATACAGTATCTTAATCTTTGTGAAGCTGGTGAAGGGGGAAAAGGAAAGCTGGTAGTGGAGGCTTCAAGGTTACTGGAGCGACTTGGCATACAGGAAAACGGCAACTGCAATGCCAGGGAATTACTCGAGATTTACCGGGATCTGGATAAAAAAATTTAAATAATTTCTTCTTCCAGGAGTATCATTACCTGATCTTTTCTGACCTTGTCGCCTTCAGACACCATCACTTCTTTGATCACTCCGGTAAAGGGCATCTCGATGATGGTCTGCATCTTCATGGCTTCGTATTTGATCAGCTTGTCGCCCGCGGCAACTTCCTGTCCGGCTTTCACATAGACTTCCAGAATTGTTCCGGGGATTAATGATCGCACCTCGTTGGGATCGATGGGCTGCCATTTCTTGCGCATTAAGTGCTTCTTGGTAAGCAGGGTATAGTATTGCGCTGTATTGACAACGAATACCTCATATTTTGGCTTATTTTCTTCCATGATTGTCTGTAATTAGAACGGTGGAATACCGTGCTTTTTCGTTGGCCTTCTGTCTACTTTGTGCTCGGAAATTTCGAGCGAATGGATCAGTCGGGCACGCGTTTCAAGTGGCTCAATTACCTCGTCAATGTAACCCTTAGAGGCTGCGACGAAAGGATTGGCAAATTTATCTTTGTACTCCTGAATCTTTTGCTTGCGCATTTCTGCCGGATTTTCTGCCTCGTCAATCTCCTTGCGGAAAACAATGTTCGCGGCACCTTCAGGACCCATGACGGCAATTTCGGCGGTAGGCCAGGCATAAACAAAATCGGCACCGAGGTGACGTGAGTTCATCGCGATATACCCACCCCCGTAGGCTTTTCGAATGATAACGGTGATCTTCGGAACAGTCGCTTCACTATAGGCATAAAGCAGTTTGGCACCATGACGGATTACCCCGGCATGCTCCTGGTCGACTCCTGGCAGGTAGCCTGGCATATCTTCCAAGGTGACAATTGGAATATTAAATGCATCGCAATAGCGGATAAAACGGGCGGCCTTGTCGGAAGAGTCACAGTCGAGAACTCCTGCCAGATACATCGGTTGGTTAGCCACGAAACCTACAGTATTACCGGAGATGCGACCAAATCCGATGACAATGTTCCGTGCAAAAAGCTCCATAATCTCAAAGAAATCAGAGCTATCTGAGACTGCCTTGATGATATCTCGGATATCATACGGGTAATGCGAGTCACTTGGTACGATGTCCTCGATGCTAACTGGGAAGGAAGGCGCCTGGGTAGGAAAACGAAGGGCCTTTTGGGTATTGTTCCAGGGAATAAAAGAGATCAGTTTTTTGATCTGCTCGAAACATTCGTCCTCACTCAAAGCATAGAAATGGGCATTACCGGTTATCTCACTGTGAACCAGCGCACCGCCAAGTTCTTCCATGGAAATTTCTTCACCGAGCACCGTTTTAATAACACCTGGTCCAGTGATAAACATCTTCGAAATATTTTCGACAACGAAAACAAAGTCGGTCAGAGCCGGAGAGTAAACGGCTCCCCCGGCACATGGGCCGAGGATGACGGATAATTGCGGAATAACACCTGAGGCCGCAGTATTCCGGTAGAATATTTCACCGTATCCCGCGAGGGAATTAACACCTTCCTGAATACGTGCACCACCTGAGTCGTTGATACCGATGATCGGAACCCGCATCTTGAGGGCATGGTCCATGATCTTAGTGATTTTACGGGCATGCATCAACCCTAGCGAACCGCCGGCTACCGTGAAGTCCTGGGCATAAATGCATACTGGCTGGTTGTACATCGTTCCGGTGCCAATAATGACGCCGTCGCCATGAAGAACCTTCTTCTCCATATCGAAATCCTTACCGGTATGCTCGACGAACAAATCGTACTCATGAAATGAATTCTCATCCAGGATCGCCTTGATCCTCTCGCGGGCAGTTTTCTTACCCATGGCTACTTGTTTGCCAATGGCAGCTTCACCACCACCCTGCTGAGCCTCTTTCTTCCTTCTCCGAAGGTCAAGAATGTTTCTTTTTAATGACATAATTTAGCTTTTAACTTATGGATCAAAATTATTCGACAAAAATACAAAATAATCGCCGGGACAGCGCCTATTTTGCCGCTCTTTTGTAAAGAACCAGCGCAATCAAGGCATAAATAATGTTCGGAAGCCAGACTGCCAGAATTATATTGAACCCTGCCTTGAAGGCAAAAATCGTACTTACCTGCATGAACATAATGTAAGAGAAACCCAGCAATAACCCTAGTCCCAGATGTAATCCGATTCCTCCGCGGGTCTTCCTCGAAGCCAGCGAAACGCCGATAATTGTCAGAATAAAAGTGCTGATAGGCCCGGCCGTTCGTTGATAATTTTCTTTTTCAAAACTGGAAACATTGTCGACACCCCTCAACTTGAGATCTTTTATATATTGGTTGAGCTGCCAGTAATCCATGGTCTCCTGCCGGGAGTTCTGCTGGCCAAATTCGGCCGGACTCATGCGCAGCGTGGTGTCGATCTGACTCCCTCTGGTTATTTTCTCTATCGGACCACTGGTATCCCGGATGTAATATTCATGAATGACCCATTTCTTCTTTTCCCGGTCCCACTTGATATAGTCAGAAATTAACTTCGACTTCAGCTGACGACCTTCAAATTTTTCAATGGTGAACTTATAACCAACATCGGCCTTGTTGTTGTAGCTTTTCATGTAAATAAAAACGCCAGGCTCCAGCTGCCTGTGGATGTTTTTGTCAGAGTTGACATAGTCGCTGATGACATAAATATTGGTGAAGTTAACCCGCTGCTGGTTCGCAGGTGGTATGATAAAATTCCCCAAAATCCACGACATCAGTGCTATAATGGCGGAAGCCACCATGTAGGGGCGCATGAGTCTCTTATAGCTGATGCCACTGGCCATCATGGCAATGATTTCGGAGTTGGCAGCCATTTTTGAGGTAAAGTAAATGACGGCTATGAAGTTAAACAGGGCGCTGAAAAGATTGGCGAAATAAACAATGAAATTCGGGTAATAATCTAATAGAATTGCTTTCAGCGGCGCATTCTTAGAGATAAAGTCATCAATTTTTTCAGAGACATCAAAGATGATAGATATACTGACAATCAGAGCTATCGCAAGGAAAAAAGTCCCCAGATACCTCTTGATGATGTAGGTGTCTATCCTTTTTATAAATTGGTTTGCCATCCGTTTCAAATATAATATATCTTCTGCTGCTTACAGCCGGTTCCGCATTTGTCTTACCATTTGCTCTTTCCAGACTTTAAAAGTACCCTGAAAGATCTGCCTGCGGGATTCGTCGACCAGCCACAGGTAAAAGGCGAGGTTGTGAATACTGCCAATCATGGGTCCCAGCATCTCCTTCGACTGAAAAAGGTGCCTCAAATATGCCTTGGTATATTGTTGATCAACAAATGATTCGCCCTCCGGATCGATCGGAGAAAAATCATCTGCCCATTTGCTGTTCCTGATATTGATAACGCCATTTCGGGTAAACAACATCCCGTTACGGCCATTCCTGGTAGGCATGACACAATCAAACATATCGATACCCCTGTCGATTCCTTCCAGAATGTTGACCGGATTTCCGACGCCCATCAGGTACCGCGGACGATTTTCCGGCAATATTTCATTCACTACTTCGATCATTTGGTACATCTCTTCCTCTTTCTCTCCTACCGAGAGACCACCAATGGCATAACCGTCTGCTTGATAAGAGGATACATGCTCTGCAGCGCTCCTCCGCAAATCGGGATAGACACAACCCTGAACAATGGGAAAGAGCGACTGGTGATAACCGTATTTGGGTTGAGTGACAGCAAATCTATTTACACACCTGTCTAACCACCTCTGTGTCAGCTCGAGCGATTTTTTGGCATAATCATAATCCGCGTCGCCTGGGGTACATTCGTCGAATGCCATGATGATATCTGCACCGATGGAACGCTGAACATCCATCACACTCTCGGGGGTAAAAAGGTGCCGTGAGCCATCGATGTGGGATTGGAACTTTGCGCCTTCTTCGGTGATCTTTCGGATTTCCCCAAGTGAAAACACCTGAAAGCCCCCGCTATCGGTCAGTATAGGCTTATCCCAACCGTTGAACTTATGCAAACCACCTGCCTTTTCCAGGATGCCGATACCCGGACGGAGATAAAGATGATAGGTATTTCCCAGAATAATCCGGGCTTTTATATCTTCTTTGAGATCTTTAAAATGGATTCCCTTGACCGATCCGGCGGTTCCTACCGGCATAAAAACTGGAGTCTCAACAACACCATGATCAGTATGGAATATTCCGGCTCTGGCCTTGGAACCAACAGATGTATGTTGTAATTCAAACTTCATTAAAAAGATTTCAAGGCGCAAAGATAGTCATAATAGCAAAATAACTTTTCCGCGTTCTACCCTGTTTGTACTTACCGCCGCATTGTGTATTTTTGAGGACATTTGTTTTAGCTATGTTAATAGATCTTTGGGGATTTCAATTTACATCAGAAGAGTTCATCGGGCTCATTTTCTTTGGATTGACCTTTTTGGTTCAGGTTATGTATCAGATCCTGCTAATTAAATTCATTTTTAGCGGCCGACAGAAGAACCAAGAACCAAATCTTCCTTCTGTATCCGTCATAGTTACATCCAGAAACTATAAGACTCACCTGCAGAAACTTTTGCCTTCTTTGCTTTCGCAGGAATATCCGGATTTTGAGGTCGTGGTCGTGGATGACTGCTCTACCGATGGCACCGACTGGTTGCTCGCGGAGATGAAGATCAGTCATGGTAACCTGAAAACCACAAAAATCATTCAGGAAACCGATTTCCCCAATGCACTGGCAATTACGATCGGTGTGCGAGCCTCCTCCAGGGAATGGCTACTTTATTTGAGTCCAATGTGCAAGATCAGTGATAACCAGTGGCTGAAAAACTATATGCAAAGGCTGGAGCCCGACAAAGAAGTTTCGCTGGGATATATCCATTATAACGAGGCAACCGGAAAATATAACAGCTGGATTCGTTTCGAAAACTTCGCCTCCTTCCTGCTTTCCGGAGCTGGGAAATACTTCTGTATAGCCATGCCTGTCTTTGAATATAACCTGGCTTATCGCCGTGAAAAATTCCTCGATCTGCGGGGATTTGCTGCAGTCCTCGATTCACCCTTCAGTGAGAACGAATTGTTTATCAACAAGATAGCTACAAGCAGAAACAGCGTCATACAAATAAATAAAACAACACCGATAGCCTACACGGGAGAATCTGACTGGTTTGATCTGGTTGAATTCAAGAAGAAACAATTGATGCTCAGACGCAAATTAACTGCCGGTCAAAGGTTTTTCCGCTCTTTCAACCTGATCAGCAGAATGTTGCTTACAGTTTCATTGATCCTACTGCTGGTTATTTCGCCCTTGAGATTCTGGATTTTAGGTGCATGGGCACTTTTGGTCATTTCTGAGATGACATGGATTGCTGTCGCTACCAACAAACTTGGCGAGAAGAATTTCTTACCTATGCTAATGATTTATAAAGCATTTTTGCCTTTGATTAACGCGTATTTTATTGTTATTCAGTTGTTTACAAGTCAAAAACGGAAATGGAAGTAAGTCAGAGGCCATCCGGAAACGCCAAACGTGACATAGAATTGGTAGAAGCCGCCCGAAAAGGGAGTGAAAAGGCTTATGCCGATCTGATGCGCCGTTACAAGGATACCATCTATTTCATGTTGCTCAAGATGGTCAATAACCGAACGGATGCCGAAGATCTGACCATCGAGGCATTTGGTAAGGCCTTTACAAACATTCACCAATATACTCCCCAATACGCTTTCAGCACCTGGCTGTTTCGTATTGCCTCCAACAATGCGATCGATTTCATGCGTAAGAAGCGGGCCATCACAGTCACTCTGGAGCCTTCCTCCGGGGATCGTCAGGTGGGCGGCGAATACAATTATAATGCACGGGCCGATGGACACAATCCGGAAGAGAGCCTCATCAGGGATCAAAATTCGCAAATCCTCCGCAGGATGGTTGCTAAGCTGAAGCCACGCTACCGCAAGTTGCTGGAATTAAGATATTTTCAGGAATATTCCTACGATGAGATAGCAAAGGAACTTGATCTTCCCCTTGGTACAGTGAAGGTTCAGTTATTTCGCTCCCGGGAGATGCTTTTTGAGTTGCTAAAGAACAATGAGATAGCAAAGTGAGGGGAAGAGGGAAGATGGGAAGCAAGCATATTACAAGCTCTCCCTCGTTTGCAACGAGGGAGTACATTTCTCCTCCCTCGTTGCAAACGAGGGAGGGCATAATTAGCATAATTACATTAGCACACTAATTGGAACTACTAAGAAAATATTTCCCTGAGTTAACGCCACTGCAGATCAGTCAATTTGAGCAGCTGGGCGCCTTGTATCATGAGTGGAATGAAAAGATTAACGTGATTTCCCGGAAGGATATTGACGAACTTTACATCCGCCATATTTTGCATTCATTGGCTTTGGCAAAAATTATAAGGTTTCAGCCCGGGACTACCATCATCGACGTAGGAACGGGAGGAGGACTACCAGGAATCCCACTGGCAATTCTTTATCCTGAATGTCATTTCACACTCATCGACTCGATTGGCAAGAAAATTAGGGTCGTGCAGGAGATTGCCAGTCAGCTGAAACTGAAGAATGTGCTGGCTCAGAAAAACCGCATCCAGGAGATTAAGACCCGCTACGATTTTGTTATTAGCAGGGCAGTTACCGCTTTCCCCGAATTTGTCTCTATGGTGCGTAAAAATATCTCTCCGCTTTCGAAAAACGCATTGCCAAATGGAATACTCTACTTGAAAGGTGGTGATTTTGAGGACGAGATAAAGGCATTCAGCTCCTCTGCCGAGATCTTTGAGCTCTCAAAGATATTTTCCGAACCCTTCTTCGAAACCAAGAAGGTGATCTATCTGCCTGTTAGATAATTTATAAATAATATAAATTTGAACTATTTACCCATATATTTGGTCGATATTTAAAAAAAACCTATTTTTGCACTCCTTAATTAAGGAAAATACGGGAGATGAATCAGCCGTGACATAAGGGTCTTATCTCCCAACTGGAAATTGAAATAATAATTATCAGATATGAAAAGAACATTTCAACCTTCAAACAGAAAAAGAAAAAACAAACACGGTTTCCGTGAGAGAATGTCAACTTCCAACGGTCGCCGCGTATTGAATGCACGTCGTGCAAAAGGTCGCCACAAACTGAGCGTTTCAGACGAGCCAAGGCACAAGCGTTAAGACATAACGACTCTCGGCATTACAGACAAAAGGTAAAGAACAGGATTCTTTACCTTTTGTGTTTTTCAATACCTTTGCAGGGAATATGAATTCCGCTAATCCGGATTTGCAATCCGGATTGACTGAGTAATCCGGATTGCAAATCCGGATTAGCGGAAAATTGAAAATTTATACTTTTATGACATCCTCTATATTTTCACTTTTCAGTCAGACTGGCATTTCTTCAGAACTGATAAAAATCGCAGAAAAAATCGCGGCCGGAGAACGTATCACTAATGATGAAGGCGTTCTTCTCTACCGTGAAGCTCCTTTGCCCTTCCTTTCCGTCCTGGCCGACACCGTCCGAAAAAGGATCAACGGAAATCAGGTTTATTATAACCGTAACATCCATCTCGAGCCTACTAATATCTGCGTAAACCACTGTGCCTTCTGTTCCTACCGAAGGAGAAAAGGAGAAGAGGGCTGCTGGGAATTAGGAGTTGATGAACTGGTGAAAATGGCTGAACATCACGCGCTTTCCGGGATCACAGAGATTCATATCGTCGGAGGCGTTCATCCCGACCGTGATGTCCGGTTCTATGCCGATTTGCTTAAGGAAATCAAAAAGATGGTCCCCAATATTCAGATCAAAGCCTTCACTGCCGTGGAAATCGATGCCATGTGCAGGTTCGCTTCGATGGATATCAAAGATGGGCTGATTCTTTTAAAGGAGGCAGGTCTCGTATCATTGCCAGGCGGCGGAGCGGAAATCTTCGATGAAACATTAAGGGCAAAAATCTGTCCCGACAAGACCAATACCGCCGGATGGCTGAACATTCACCGTACGGCCCATCAACTGGGTATTCCTACCAATTCCACCATGCTTTATGGTCTGCTGGAAGATTACACCCACCGGATTGACCACCTCAACAGGTTACGCACGCTACAAGATGAAACCGGCGGGTTTAATGCCTTCATCCCGCTGAAATTCCGCCATTACAACAACAGATTCTCTTATGTGGCGGAGACCACCACCATCGAAGATCTCCGGAATTATGCTGTCTCCCGGATCTTCCTCGACAATATCCCCCACCTGAAAGCTTATTGGCCGATGATTGGGAAAAAGGTGGCTCAGCTTTCCCTGGCCTTTGGGGTCGACGACCTCGACGGGACCATCGACGATACGACAAAAATATATTCCATGGCAGGATCCGAAGAACAGTCGCCAGTCGCCAGCACCAATCAGCTGGTTAGTATGATCACCGGCGCCGGACTGGTACCCGTAGAAAGAGATACTTTGTACACACCTTGCTAAAGAATAAATTCTAATTTTGCACTCATAATCATATAACTGTAGCAAATGGCCTTAAAGGAATTCTTCCTCAGCAAAACCTTCAGAAATCATTTCCTGGCAGCTCTTGGGCTGACGATCGTTTTGCTCTGGCTTACCATGCAGATCTTATCTTTTTATACCCACAAAGGCGAAAGTCTGACTATTCCCGATTTCTCCGGTATGACAATGGATCAGGCCCGTCAGGTTGCCAAAAAAATGAGCCTGCGCTTCGAGGTGGAAGATTCCGTTTACCGGGCAGGCAGGAGACCCGGTACGATTCTGATGCAGAACCCCGGAGCGGGTCATAAGATAAAATCAGGTAGGATGATCTATCTGACCCTGGTCTCCTCCATCCCCGGACAGGAAGAAGTTCCAAAATTAACCGACATCTCACTTCGCCAGGCAAGGGTACTACTTGAATCAAAGGGTTTTATTGTCGGAAACATTAGATACATACCATCCGAATTCAGTGATCTGGTGCTGGAACAGAAGAATAAAGGGGTTCCAATCTTACC
Source organism: Prolixibacteraceae bacterium (assembly GCA_036508555.1). GTDB lineage: Bacteria > Bacteroidota > Bacteroidia > Bacteroidales > Prolixibacteraceae > CAINVV01. Next base: position 8,603 of record DATCHD010000068.1, on the reverse strand, counting down.
AGGATCCCGTCTCGACAGCGGTTCCGCCATTGACCTCGTCGTGGGTGGAAACGGAGTAAGCAGCGAAACGACTGTTCCTGATTTTACGGGGATGACGCTGGCCGAAGCGCTGGCACTCTTCAACGCAAAACTGCTGGTGGCAGGGAATGTCCAGTTTGATGCGTCTGTCACCAACAGGTCGGACTCCATGAGCGCCAGAATTATCAATCAGTTTCCACTGGCCGATTCTACCGCCTATGTTCCGGCCGGCAGTACCATAAACCTCTTCCTTTCCATTAAGCCAAAGGAATAATACGGGAACCATTTTTAGATGAAATACCCACGAGCAAATGTTCACACCAACCGAAAAAGATTACGTGGGTATTCCATGCGACCATTGAAAGACAAAATATTAACGCATGAATCCAAAAGAGTCACCGGTTTTTGAAGACACAGATCCCTTCGATGAAAGTGAAGAGCTAGTTACCGAACAATTCGAACATCACCGTTTCATTGCTGACCCTGGACAGGGATTGATGCGGGTCGACAAGTTTTTGGCCAACCGGATCGTGGGAACTTCCAGAAACCGGATTCAGATGGCCGCGGAGGCCGAAAGCATCCTGGTTAACGGGAAGCCGGTCAAATCTAATTACAAGGTAAAGCCTAATGATGAGGTAACTGTTGTAATGGACTATCCCCGGAGGGAACTAAAAATCGTTGCAGAGGATATCCCTATCAATATCGTATACGAGGATGAAGAGTTACTTGTCGTCAATAAACCTGCAGGGATGGTCGTACATCCCGGGCACGGAAATTACAGCGGGACACTGGTTAATGCACTGGCATTCAGATTTAAAGGATTTCCGCTTTATGGTGGAGACGACCCAAGACCGGGACTTGTACACAGAATCGACAAAAACACTTCGGGACTATTGCTGGTGGCCAAGACAGAGCTTGCCAAATTAAACCTGGCCATGCAGTTTTTCCGTAAGACTACCAAGCGGGAATATGTCGCCCTTGTATGGGGTAATCTGGCCGCCGATTCAGGCACGATCGAAGGCAATATTGGCCGTAGTACCAGGGACAGACAGGTCTTTACAGTTTACCCGAAGGGCGATCATGGTAAGCCGGCTGTGACCCATTACAGCGTATTGGAACGACTCGGATATGTTAACCTGGTTTCCTGTGTACTCGAAACCGGACGTACACACCAGATCAGGGTACATATGAAGGAAATCGGTCATCCGCTTTTTAATGACGAGGTCTATGGTGGCGATAAAATTTTAAAAGGAACTACTTTTACGAAATACAAACAATTTGTGGAGAACTGCTTCACTTTACTGCCCCGGCAGGCACTGCATGCCAAAACACTCGGGTTCATTCATCCGACCACACATGAGGAGATGATCTTCGATTCCGAGCTGCCGGAGGATATGCGGGCTTGCATTGAGAAATGGAGAAACTATCTCGCAAATCGCGAATAAAAAGTAAATAATCGCTCCAGCAGATTTGCAATCTGCTGGTCAAAAGTTGCCAGCGGATTGCAAATCCGCTGGAGCAACTGAAAAGTGAAAAATGAGAAAATAATATGAAGAACATCGCAATCGTTACAGGAGGAGATTCTTCCGAATATGTCGTCTCGGTTAAGAGCGGCGCCAATGTTTTCAGTGCCATCGACCGTAAGAAATTCACTCCATGGGTCGTTCTGATCCGCCATGGAGCCTGGAATGTCATGGAGGCAGATGCATCGATTGCGGAAGTCGACCGGGCTGATTTTTCCTTTGTATTTAACGGAGAAAAGATCCACCTGGAATATGCTTACATCATGATTCACGGCACTCCCGGCGAAGATGGCAACCTGCAGGGTTATTTTGAGATGCTTGGCATTCCCTATTCTTCCTGCGGGGTGCAATCATCAGCTCTCACTTTCAACAAAAATTTCACCAATAAGTACCTTCACTCATACGGCATCCAGATGGCCAGATCGGTTCGCCTGGTTTTGGGCGAGAACCTGGATCCTGCCGAAGTGGTGAAAGAGCTTGGTCTGCCGCTGTTTGTGAAACCCTGCGCCGGAGGTTCGAGCTTTGGCGTCACGAAAGTGAAAGCGATTGAGGAGTTGGCCGAAGCTGTTGAAAAGGCCTTGAATGAGAGTCCGGAGGTATTGATTGAGCAGTTTATCGACGGCAAAGAATTTACCTGCGGAGTCATCAAAATTGGTGACAAAAAACTGGTTCTTCCTGTGACAGAAGTAATTCCCAAGAATGAATTCTTCGATTATGAGGCTAAATATACGCCCGGCATGGCCGATGAGATCACACCGGCCAGGATCAGCGCGGAGTCGACGCTCAAAATCCAAGACCTTTCTTCCCTTATTTACGATTTATGCAATTGTAAAGGTATCGTCAGGGTTGATTACATTCTGAAAGACCAAACCTTCTATTTCCTGGAAATTAATACCGTACCCGGAATGACTGCCACCAGTTTTATTCCACAGCAAATTAAAGCTGCCGGATTGAATCTGACGGATTTGCTGACTGAAATTATTTCGATGGGATGATTCTGTAAAATAAATGTTGCCGAATTGTATGGTCACCTTTGTCAGAGAATAACCATCATCTGTGCATACCAGCTTTTCTATAATAGTTTTCCACATTAAGTGAATAACCTCAGTTGATAAATATGTTAGTAACTCAATAACCAACTGATTCAGGCGGGGATGCTCATAAAAATCAAAATTCAATTTAAAAGACGGATTTTGCCATCTCCTCACTACCTTTGAAAAAGATGATCAAAAACTAACAACTCCTGATTATTAGCACATTATGGCCGAATCACCCAACAACTACCGAAACAAGAACAAACCCGGCAATACCATCGAACAATTGAATGCCTATTACGGCAAAGTCCCGCCTCAGGCCATTGAGGTAGAGGAGGCTGTGCTAGGCGCTTTGATGTTGGAGAAGGATGCTTATCACACTGTTCAGGCAATTCTCAAGCCTGAAAGCTTCTATAAGGAGGAGCATAAGAAGATCTTTAACGTTATTAAGGAGCTGGCATCCAAGGAGAAACCGATCGATTTGCTGGTAGTTACCCAGTCACTGAAGAACAACGGTCAGCTGGAGGAGGTCGGCGGACCGCTGTATATCACTCAGCTAACCAGCAGGGTAGCCTCTGCAGCCCACATAGAATTTCATGCCCGTATCATTGCTCAGAAATACATCCAGCGGGAGCTGATCCTGATCTCATCCGAGATCCAGAGCAAATCATACGAGGATACCATGGAGCTGAACGACCTGATCGATTACGCCGAATCGTCACTTTTCAGGGTCACGGAAGGAAACATAACCAAGGAATCCCAACCCATCAAGCCTTTGCTGCAAAGGGCTGTTGAACAGATTGAGCTCAATGCGAAGAAGCCTGACGGACTGAGTGGTATTGCTTCCGGATTCAGCAAACTGGATCAGATCACGGGTGGGTGGCAGAAGACCGATCTCATCATCATCGCAGCCAGACCGGCAATGGGAAAAACGGCATTTGTACTGACCATGGCACGGAATATGGCCGCCACACACAAGGTGCCGGTGGCAGTCTTCTCCCTGGAGATGTCTTCCCTTCAGCTCGTCAACCGTCTGATCTCGGCCGAGACAGAACTGGGTTCCGATAAGATCAAGAGCGGCAGGCTGGAGAACTGGGAATGGGAAGTCTTCAACCGAAAATTGAAATATCTCGAGGAGGCGCCCTTGTTCATTGACGATACTCCTGCCCTTTCGATCTTCGAATTCAGGGCCAAATGCCGCAGGTTAAAGATGCAGTACAACATAGGGATCATCATTGTTGATTACCTGCAATTGATGACTGCGGGAGGTGATATCCGTGGTAACAGGGAGCAAGAGGTAAGTATGATCTCCCGTAACCTGAAAGCCATTGCCAAGGAGATTGACGTTCCGATTGTGGCTATCTCACAACTCAACCGTTCGGTGGAATCCCGGGAGGGAAAAAGGCCACAACTATCGGACCTGCGTGAATCAGGCGCCATTGAGCAGGATGCCGACATGGTTATGTTCATTCACAGACCGGAATATTATGGCATCCTAAGCGACCAGGATGGGAATTCACTGAAAGGGATTGCTGAAATCATTGTTGCCAAACACAGAAATGGGGCCATCGGCGATTTCCATCTCCACTTTAAGGCGCACCTTGCTCGTTTCAGCGATCTGGAATCGGCGCAGGATGACAGTTCCATCAGCGATCTTCATGAGACCAGGGGAAGAAACGGCATCTATTCCTCCAAAATGAATACAGAACCCAACATCATGGAAAACGATCGCGGCAGATCTGATTTTGGCCGGCCCGGATCGAGTTTTGCGGATGAGACCCCATTTTAATAACTTGATAAGGCATTGTAACTATACCATTTGTTGGATTGAAATCATAATAACCGATTTCGGGAAACTTTAAGGAGCAAGGAAAAAAAAGACCGGTGAAATTTAATTCGCCGGTCTTAATTAAATTAAAAAATTAAATAAGTTAAGGAATAGGAGTTATTATCTCAGTAAATCTAGCTGCGGATGCAAGGCTTGTTGTACTTCCTTGAAAAAGCTTATAATACAAGTACATTTTACCTTCGCAAGCATTTAAAGTTCCGGTTGCAGATAAACTATAACCAGGTTGTGGATCACCTCCCCAAGTTGTTGTCATATAAGGGGCTAGAGCAATTGTAAAGTTACCGGTTGCAAGGTCTACGACCATTGGCAAAGTTGCCATAGTAACAATATCTTCACCCCAATAGCCTGTCATCCAGCCTACTCCAATTCCGGTAATTTGTAAATTTCCACTGCTATTTTTTGAAACAACAACACGTGTTGGACCGTCGCTTGGAGTATTTCCAGTGTATTTACCAACGAATTGATCGATATTAAGTGTACAATGTTTTTGAATTTTTAAACTAGCATTGTTTCCAATAAATACATCAGTAGTTGGAGTAACTTTTAAACCCAAAGTTACAGGAGCATTGCTAAGACTATTATCAGATACAGTTACAGTTAATGTTCCATCATTTGAATTTGCCGGAATGGTTACTGTTGCAGGTACAGTATAAGCGGCAGCAGCTACTGTAGTTGAGGCTGCAATCACTCCAACACCAAATGTTCTGTCAGAACCTGTAGTTTGAGTAGCATATAAATGGACTTTTGCATCAGTAGATTTATTCTTTTCAACTATAATGGTTGGTGAATTGACTTCAAAAGAAACATAGTTAATATCTTTTGTCCCTGTAACTTCATCCGAACAATTGTTGAATGCCAACAAAGAGAATATCAGCAACAATAGGGTTGTTAATTTTTTCATAATTTATTTATTTATTTATTTAAAAACGGATTGTTTTGTACCTCACTTTGCGGAATGGAGAACGTCAATCTAGGATCATTGTAAGGAATTGGTACTCCTACAAATGATAAATGATTACTTCCACGCACTGTTGTTGCTTTATTACGTTTCATTGCCAAATAGCTTTTCCCTTCACCAAATAATTCAATTCTGGTTTGAAGATAAATCTCGTCTTGCAATGCTTGTCCTGAAAGGGCATCAACATAAGTTGTGCTTGGTAATCTTAGATTTAGTAAAGCTTTTAGACTTGTTTTGGCTCCTGCGTCGTCACCACTTTTAGCACAGGCTTCGGCATTTAGCAGATACATTTCATCAACTCTCATGTAAATATAATCATCAAGTGGATATCTTGCACCACCCGTTACCCTTCCAGCATCATAAAATTTACCGGTAGGGGCTAAGGGGTAAGCGGATCCTGTGGTAGCATCAAATTGGCCTTTTCTAATGTCAGTCGAAGGAATCTTATCAAATAGCCCTTTGTCAATACCTTTTCTATCTCCGGCCCATTGGTAACTATAGGTGTATCTGTCCATCTGACCAAACCAAGAAACTAAATTAAGTCCCAGATCAGAGGTTATAGTAACTCCCCACATCCATGACGGATTACTCAATTTGTTAAAACCACCAATAGTATTAACTCCGGTATAAACTGTTTCAGCACGTGAGTTTAGTGTAAAACCTCCATTGGCTATAATATCAGCAGTTAAAGTTTTAGCTAATAAATAATTGGCATTTCCTCCCATTGCTGCATAAGTATATGCAAGTAATCCCTCGGCTACATACTTATTTATTTGATGTTTAGCAGTTCTGGTGAATGCTCCAAGCATAGAGATTGATTCCGTTAAATCCTTAACTATTAACGCATAAACAGCATCTGTTGTGCTTCTAGGTTGATTTTGCTGTGAAGGATCTGTATAGATTGGAAGAATTTTAGCGGTTGGATCATAACTGGTTGCGTACAATTGTGCTAAATAAAAATAACCATAGGCTCTCAATGCTTTTGCTTGTCCCATCATATATTTATTTTCAGCTAATTCAGGTGTAACATCGTTACCACCAAGTTGAGCAATAACCGAATTTGCAGATCTAACAATTCTGTAATAGTATCTCCAAGGGATATAATTGTTATTGTTTGTATAGTCAATAGTAGATGTTAAACGTGTTAATCCACCATACCAATTATAACCATTAGCGGTTAGCGCTAAATCGCCCGACAAGAAGTCACTAAATATGTCATACGCTTTTTGGCCAAAATCGTCAGCGCCGGTAGTTCCACCTGTTTCTGTTTGAAACATAAGAGTGTAAATACCGGCTATACTTCCTGCAACTACCGCAGGATTATGCTCGGCAGCTTTTGCAACTTGGTCTTCAGTCAAAAATGCTGTTGGCCGAACCTCTAAAAAATCTTTGTTACAACCTGCAGCACCGAAAAGGAGCAGGGCTGTTAAAGATATGGTATATATATTTTTCATACTAAAAAATTTATGTTGCTAATTAATAATGTATTAAAACTTAACTCTTAAACCTGCAGTATAGGTGGTTAAAGGAGAGTATCTATACATATCTGATTCACCTACTTCGTTGGTTGCAGGATTAAATCCATCTCTTGCACTTAATAACATTAGGTTGTCGCCTGCAACAAAGATGTTTAAACTAGACATTCCAAATCTTTTTACAAGTTTACTGGTGAATGTATATCCAATTCTGATATTGTTAAATGCCAGAAAATTGGATGAGGTGATAAATCTTGTTGAAGAACTGTTAACATTTACATCATAGTTACTGGATAATCTTGGTACATTGGTAATGTCGCCGGGTTTTTGCCATCTGCCCATAATATCTGTTGACCAGTTGTTCCCTCCAATTATAGGGTTGCCCATTAATGTTGCATAAGCGCCATCATAAGCATAACCACCTAAACTATAAATAAATTGAGCGCTGATGTCAAAGTTTTTATAATTACCTTCTAATCTAAAAGCACCGCGTACTTTAGGGACGGCAGATTTACCAACAAATTTTTGGGTTGCGTTAGCATAGGTTTTTGTAGTTGCAATACTTATGGAACTATCAGGATTTGCTACTTGATATTCGTATAAAGAAGCAATTCCTTCACCGGAATCATATCTTCCGTTACCATTAAGGTCATGATAATTTTGATACCACATTGCAGTTCCGTCTGCAGGATCAACACCGGCCCATTCTCTTGTATAGAAATCGTACAAGGAATGACCATTAGATCTTCCATACATACCTTGGATATCCAAGATTTTTGGTTTTCCTGTTGCAGGGTCAACTGGCATTGCCGTTAGTTCGTTTGTCAAGAACTCACCATTAACTGTAAGATCTAAACCATAGTCTTTACCTTTTAACAGGTGTGCAGTAACATCAAATTCGATACCGCTGTTTCTTAAAACACCGTCATTAACAGTTAAAAGTGCATATCCAACTGAAGGACCAACGCGTCTGTCGAAGATTAGATTATCCGTATTTTTGATATAATAATCAAAAGTAGCATCAATATATTTTTTTAAACGGAATTCAATACCGGTTTGGAACATTTTTGATTTTTCCCAGGTTAAATCAGGGTTTCCAATACCAAGTGGTGAAATGGAGATTTGATCATTTAAATTGGACACGGAAAAAGTATTAAATCCGGGATAAAGTCCAACACCTGCTTGCTCTCCCATTATACCATAACTGACTTTAAATTTCAAGAAATCAACAAATGATAAACTTTGCATAAAAGATTCTTTAGTTAGTATCCAAGATAAACCAACTGAACCAAAATTGTCCCATTTATTTTTTCCAATAAATCTTGAACTACCGTCTCTTCTGGCAGAAGCAGTAAAATAATATTTACTTTGGAAGTTATAGCTAAGTTGAGAAAAATAACTTTCTAATGTATTTTTATCTGTATAAGAACCTGGAGGAGAAGATACGATGATAAAGTTGTCTAAATCGTCAATATCAGGTACTACAGCCATAGATTTGTTGGCATAGAAATATTTGCTTTCATTAGAATTGCTTTCGTGTGCAACTAGGATTTCCAAATTATGTTCACCAAAACTCTTTTTATAGCGCAGCAAATTAAGAAAGTTTAAAGTACTCCCCTTTATTAGGACAGAAAAGTTAATGATGTTGTTATTGTCTTGATGTTGAGACGGGTAATAACTCGGAGAGTTATTCTCGGATCGACATCTTTCTTTTTTTGGTTCTTTTTTTCTTTGTTCATAATGGTT
>DATCHD010000067.1:0-8369 GCA_036508555.1 Prolixibacteraceae bacterium | reverse complement strand
TCCTGAATGATTGTAAGTGGCCGATCATTTTCATCCGTCATAACGATCGGTTTGATGAATTCGTCGGTAACTCCTTCGTCGTAGGAAGCCTGGATTGAAGCGAGCAGGTCTTTGCTTTTTTGTCCAACACTTTTGGTCAGCATATCGTAAGCCAGTTTCACGCGGTTCCAGTTGTTGTCGCGGTCCATTCCATAATACCGACCGATGAGCGTTGCAAATTTAGCTTTGGTCTTCGCCAGGCCTTTCAAATCTTCTTCTACAAAACCATAACCTGAACGGGGATCTGTATCCCGACCGTCAGTTAAACCGTGAATGAAAATATTTTCGAGACCCCTATCAGTGGCTATCTGTGCAAGCGCTACCATGTGAAGGCTCAGGGCATGAACGCCGCCGGAGCCAATCAGACCAATCAGGTGGACAGGTTTTTTGTTCTCTTTTGCATAAGTGAACGCCTTAATAACCTGCGGATTATCCTTCAATTTATTTTCGCGAATGGCCTTGTTGATTTTAACAAGATCCTGGTATAAGACCCGTCCGGCGCCAATGTTCAGATGACCCACTTCCGAATTTCCCATTTGACCGTTGGGCAGGCCAACATCCTCTCCGGAGGTCAGTAATTGACTATGTGGGTAGGTGTTCCAAAGATGATCTATGAAAGTGGGATGTGTTGAAAAGATCGCATCAGATTTGCTTTTATCGCCGATTCCCCAACCGTCAAGGATCATCAGTAATGTACGTTTTATATCTGTCATATTTATCTTTTTGTAGTATTTTAAAAACTGCCGCAAAGTTAAGTTTTTAATTGTTTTTTACGACAGATGATATCCTGGAATTATCTGACGAATTCAAATTATAGCGGGGGCTGCCGCAGCATCTTATCGACTTGTGCCTGTCAGAAAAAAATTTTCGACTAAACATTTCTGAACCAAGATTGTTAAGTAAAATAATACAGTAATTTAAACTGATAATTTCCCATTATTGATGGAATCGAATAGGATGCGGCGTACGGAACTAGCCATTGCCAACGATCCGGATGTGATTCTTCTTGAAAAAGAGTATCTAACTTCCCTGATTGCCGAACGTACTGAAGAACTCGAAAAGGAGCTTAAAGAGAGAAAACTAGTTGAAAGGATGCTCCGCCAAAGCAATGATCTTAACAATTCTTTACTGCAAACAATTCCCTTTGGAATGGATATCGTCGATGAAAATGGCAACATTCTTTTTATGAGTGATAACCTCCGAAAACTTTTCAAAGGCGAAGTACTTGGACATAAATGTTGGAATCTTTATCGTGATGACAAGCTTCAGTGTGAAGCCTGTCCATTACTAAAGGGCATCAATTTAGGAGAAACCAGTATTTACGAATCGCAGGGAGTATTGGGAGGAAAAACCTTTCAGATCAGCCATGCCGGTATGATGTACCAGGGCAGGAAAGCCATGCTCGAAATTTTTCGGGATATCACCGAGATGAAGAAAGTACAAGAGGCGCTCATGGAGGCCAAAGAAAAGGCAGAAGAAAGCAACAATTTGAAGACGGCCTTTCTTAACAATATGAGGCATGAAATCAGGACTCCGATGAATCATATTATGGGATTTGCCAGTCTGATGCAGGAAGCCGACCCGGAAGAAAAAGACGCCTATGCAGAGAGTATTTTGAAAAGTTCGAACCAGCTGCTTTCCCTGATAGAGAATGTAATACTGTTGTCGAGGTTTCAGAGTGAAAAGATTCGGCAGGAAAAGCAGGTATTTAATCCGTCTGAACTGATTGACAACGTGATCAGAAATTTCAGATCCAACGAATCATTGAACAGTAATACGCTGACATCGGAAATTCCGGAGAAATTCCGGCATTTGTCTGTGATCGCAGATATGGAGAAAGTCAAGCATATCCTGATGAATCTCGCCTCCAATGCGATCAAATATACTTTTGAGGGCGATATCAGATTTGGAATTTTGGCTTCTTCCGGGGAGATGACTTTTTATGTGAAAGATGATGGTATTGGAATCCCACGGAAGGAACAACAAATAATATTCGAAACGTTTTTCAGGGGTGAAAAAGCCGTATCGCTTGTTATTGGAGGAACTGGTCTGGGTCTGCCAATTGCAAAAGAAATGGTTAACTCCCTGGATGGCAAAATCGAAGTTGAATCCGAAGTAAATAAAGGTTCTGTTTTCTCGTTCACCATCCCCATTCAATATGCCAGTGATCCAAATTCAACAAAAAATCATTTACACCTGCCTCAGATATTGAATGAAATTTCACTGTTAATAGCAGATGACGAAATGATAAATTTTCTTTACCTGGAAATTCTGCTGAAAAACAGCGTTAAGAAGATTGATCATGCCATCAATGGGAAAATAGCGATAGAAATGGCTCATAAGCATAAGTATGACCTGATTCTGATGGATATGAAAATGCCCGGGATGGATGGTCTCGAAACGACAAGAGCCTTTAAGAAGGATTTTCCGGAAACGCCTATTATCTTGCTAACCGCCTATTCTACGACAGAAGATATGGAAAATGCAAGGTTGGCAGGCTGTGACGACTTCATTTCCAAACCGGTAAAGAAAGAAATTTTGTTTGATGTGATCAGGAAATACTGCCGTTGATGAATAGTGTTGTGTTTGGTTTACCAGGAAAGCGCTAAAATTAGTGTTTCTTCCCAACACGAAATATGACAAATACCACCGTCATGCATCCCGCGTCATGCGTCCAGCGTCATTTTCAACTAACGTACCGAATTTTGAATATCTCTCGTATAACTGACTATATTTCTGCACATTAGCTGGAATAGGAACGAATTCTGTCTCGAACCCGCTGCCCATGGCTTGCTGTGCCTCTGAAATCGTTGCATAAATGCCTCCGACCACCGCTGCAGCCATGGCAGAACCCAGTGCACAGGCCTGTTCGCTGCGCGCCACCAGAATCGGTTTATTGATTACATCCGCTACCACCTGCATCACAAAAGGCGATTTTTTAGCCACCCCGCCAAGCGCTATCACCCCCTCAATATGGATGCCCTCTTCAACGAAACGGTCGATGATCTTCCTGGAGCCGAAAGCCGTGGCCTCCACCAGGGCACGAAAAATTCCTGGCGCATCCGATCCCAGATTCAGTCCGAAGATGGCCCCCTTCAACAGTTGGTTGGCATCCGGCGTGCGGCGTCCGTTCAACCAGTCGAGGGCCAGGATGCCGGTCTCCCCTATCTCAATTTTTTCGGCTTCCTGCGTCAGCCAGGGAATCATATTACTCTCCATCTCGGCAAGAAGGGCATCTTTGGCAGCTGCATCCATGGATTTTGACTGATTCACCAGGGCTTCCACCGGACCCATCAGCAGGTTCTTAAACCAGGCATAAACATCGCCAAAGGCCGATTGACCAGCTTCCAGACCGAGCATTCCGGGTACGACAGACCCATCTACCTGACCGCAGATGCCTTTAACAAATTTTCCACCAACCTCTTCGGACGGGGCTATCAGGATATCGCAAGTGGAAGTCCCCATGATCTTACTGAGGTAATAGGGCTTGATCTCTCCTCCAAGGGCGCCAATGTGCGCATCGAAGGATCCGACTCCCACTGCTACCTGTTCGCTTAAACCCAGGCGTTTGGCCCACTCGGCCGATAGATTACCTGCCTTGACCTCGCAGGTGAAGGTGTCTTTATAGAGCCTGTCGCGGAGTCCGGCCAATAGTGGATCGAGTTTTACCAGAAATTCTTCTGCCGGCAGACCGTTAAAATCGGCATGCCACATGGCCTTGTGCCCGGCCGCGCAACGGCTTCTTTTCATCTTCAGCGGATCGGTGTTGCCCGTCAGCAGCGCCGGTATCCAGTCGCAATGCTCGACCCAGGAAAAGGCTGCCGCACGAACCTTTCCATCTGCGCGCAAAACGTGCAGGATCTTGGCCCAGAACCACTCCGAGGAATAGATGCCTCCTTCAAATTTAGTGAAATCGACCCCTCCCCAGCTTCTGGCAAGTTTGTTGATTTCATCCGCTTCGGCAGTACCGGTATGATCCTTCCACAGCACGAACATGGCATTGGGATTCTCCGCAAACTCGGGATTAAGCGCCAGCGGAGTGCCGTTATTATCGACAGCCGCAAGCGTTGAGCCTGTAGTATCGATCGAGATCGCCACCACATTGGCTGCCACTCCTTGCGGCGCTTTGGCAACAGCTTCTGTGATAGTTCGTTCGATCCCTTCCAGGTAATCCAGCGGATGCTGGCGAAACCGATTGTTGGCGGCATCGCAGTATTTTCCTGCCTTCCAACGCGGATAATAAAATACACTGCTTGAAATTTCATGGCCATTCGAAGCATCCACCAGAACTGTGCGGACCGAATCGGTCCCGTAATCTACACCTAAAGTATATTTTGACATTTCCTTCAATTTTTAAGATTATTTATTCCTGACCATAATAGGCATCCTTGCCGTGTTTGCGGTAAAAATGCTTGTCCAGTAGATACTGTTTAATGGGATCTTCATTGCCTAACTGTGATGTGTAAAGGGCCATCCTGGCTACTTCTTCGAGAACAACGGCATGATAGACTGCCTTTTCCGGCGTACTTCCCCAGGTAAATGGTCCGTGGTTACCCACCAGCACACCCGGCGTATGCTCCGGATCAAGCTTTCTGAATGTTTCCACAATAACCAGTCCGGTCTCCTTTTCATAGCCCCTCTCAACCTCTTTTTTAGTCAGTATCCTGGTGCACGGAATTTCGCCGTAGAAATGATCGGCATGAGTTGTTCCCATAGCCGGGATGGCCTTCAACGCCTGCGCCCAGGCAACGGCATGGGTCGAGTGCGTGTGAACGATCCCGCCGATACCGGGAAATGCCTTGTACAACTCGATATGGGTAAGGGTATCGGAGGAAGGCTTCAGATTTCCCTCCACGACATTCCCCTCGAGATCCACTACCACCATATCTTCTGGTTTCAGCTCGTCATAGGTGACTCCGCTCGGCTTGATAACCAGCAAGTTGGAGCTTCGGTCTATCCCACTTACATTGCCCCAGGTATAGACGACCAGCTTTTGTCTGACCAATTTAAGATTGGCGTGATAAACAGCAATTTTTAAATCTTCAAGCATATTATTTAGAATTTCAATCCTGCTGACAACTGATAATATATCTCATTCAGTTTCAGCTCTTTTCTGAAGTCTGAAATATTGGTCTCTTTGCAAATATGTAGAAATTCAATTCCGGCCATTTCGCAGAAATCTTCCACATATCTGGCATCAATGGCCTGACTGAAAGCAGTATGGTGAGCGCCTCCGGCATAGATCCACGCTCCTGCGCCGACTTTCAGATCCGGTTGCGGGACCCATAAGGCACGGGCAACGGGCAATTTTGGAAGGTCAGCATCCGGTTTCACAACATCCACCGAGTTGACGATCATGCGAAATCGGTTACCCATGTCGATCAGACTGGTATTGATCGCCGGACCTGCAGGAACATTGAAGACCAGCCGTGCAGGAGCATCCTTACCGCCAATACCCAGCGGGTGCACTTCAAGGTTCGATTTTCCTTCGGCGATGGTTGGACAAATTTCGAGCATGTGAGCACCAAGCACTTTCATGCCGGAAGGATTCAGGTGGTAAGTATAATCTTCCATGAAGGAGCATCCCCCTTCGAGTCCCTGGCCCATCACCTTGCAGGCGCGAACCATGGCGGCATGTTTCCAGTCGCCCTCAGCGCCAAATCCGTATCCGGCTGCCATCAGTCGCTGGGATGCGAGTCCGGGCAACTGTTTCAGTCCGTGCAGATCCTCAAAAGTAGTCGTAAAAGCGCCGAAATTTCCCTTCATCAGGAATCCGCCTATTCCCAGCTCCAGACGAGCCTGGTAACGGACGTTCTCATCGTATTTTCCACCCTTTCTGCCTTCTGCGCTGATGTTGTAGATGGTCTCATATTCCTTCACCAGGGCGTCGATATCGGCATCGGAGACTTCATTCACCAGTTTCACCAGGTCGCCCACGCCGTATCCGTTCACAGAAACGCCGAACTGAATCTGAGCGGAAACCTTATCTCCTTCCGTGACAGCCACTTCACGCATATTGTCGCCGAATCTGGCGATCTTCAGGTTTTGCATGTCATTCCAGGCCGCAGCCGCACGGGTCCAGATGGCGATATCTTTCACCACATCAGCATCCTGCCAGTGACCGACCACCACTTTGCGGTTGATGCGCATCCGGGTCATGATGAAACCATGTTCGCGATCGCCGTGAGCGGACTGGTTCAGGTTCATGAAATCCATATCGATCTCACCCCATGGAAGATCCCTGTTGAATTGCGTATGCAGATGCAGAATTGGCTTCTGAAGCTTTTTCAATCCGTTGATCCACATCTTGGACGGTGAAAAAGTGTGGCACCAGGTGATCAGACCTATGCAAGCCGCATCTGCGTTGGCTTCGAGGCACAACGTGGTGATACTGTCGGGGTTGATCAACACCGGTTTAAAGACAATATGAACCGGAATTTCCTTAGATTCGTTAAAGGCAGCGGCGATAACCTGCGAGTTAGCGGCGACCTGTTTCAATGTCTCCGGACCATACAGGTGCTGGCTTCCGGTTACGAACCAAACTTCAAGATTGTTAAATACTTTCATGCGTAAAATATTAAGTTGTTTATATTGGTATATTAAAGAAAATTCCTTTCTCACAGGAATCATGGTATTTTTCTTCGTTAAACTGATAAAGCCAGGCTCCTTTGCGGGAGTTTTGCCGGTCCTTCTCGTCCAGTTTTTCCAGCAGATCCATCTTCAGAATGTTCTTTCTGAAGTTTCGGTTATCGAATTTTTGGGAATATATTGCTTCATAAAGCGATTGCAATTCAGGAATAGTGAATTTATGCGGCAGCAGCTCGAACCCGATTGTCTTGTTTTGTGCTTCGATGCGCAAATGCCGTAACGCAATATCAACCATATTGTTATGATCGAATATCAAGGAGGGTAACTGAGAAATAGGGCACCATTTCGCATGACTCAGTTCCACCCTCGAAGGATCGAGATCCTGCACCTTGATCAGGGCATAATAGGGAGTCGAAAAGACGCGGGCGCAGGAATCACGGACGATCTCGCTTTGTGTAATCAGCTGATTGAGGTAGATATTTTTCAGCCCGGTCAGGTCGAACAGTACCCGGTTGGCTGCCTGGTCGAGATTCTCTCCGGGTTGAACAAATCCCCCCATCAGCGACCATTTACCCTTTTCAGGTTCCAGTATCCTATTGATTATTAAAAGCTTAAGCTCTGAGTCACTGAACCCAAAAATAATACAGTCCACCGCCATGTAAAACCGCTGTTCTCCCGAATAGATTCCCGGATGTGCCGCAGGTGCACCGCCTTTTGAGGTAACAGCAGATGAAGCAGATGTCACAGAGGCTGCAAGCTGAGCAGATGCAGTAGCTACGGCAGAAGTCGTTGTTTCAGCAGAAGCCGTACCAACAGCCTTTGGCACAATTGTTATATTATGCACAAATTCTATTTTCGCTGTGTCATCCATTTTTTGAAAAATGCAGTGTTATTCCAACACGTTGTAATTACCAGAAGTAGGCATAAAATGCGATACAAACGATTACCACAACGGCTGATGTGGCAATATCCCAGGCTGTCCAGCTGCTGCGGGTCTCGGCAATCTGCTCAGGCGATTGTGAAAAATAAGTCAGACCTTGCAGCTGAGCTTCTCCCGCCCTTGGTGTAAACATGCTGATAATTACCATGATAGCCATGGTAAAGAAGAAGAGGAACAGACAGAAATGCAGCCAGTTAATATTCAGCAGCATCCCCCAAATTGAATCCGGAGCAATAGAACTCTTGAAAATCATCAGGGTGAGGCGGAACATTCCGATAAAGAAACCGGCCAACAATCCCCACTCCCCTGCTTTTGGTGTGATTTTCCTGTTAAAGACACCCAAAAGGAAGACTGCGGCAATGGCTGGCGCGATAAGCGACTGAACGTTTTGCAGGTATTCGTACAGAACGCTTCCCAGTCCGCGCATGATCGGGATCCATACCAAACCCAGCACCACCACCGAGATGGTAGCCATACGACCCACCCATACCAGCTTGTGTTCGCTTGCTTCCGGTTTGTAGTTCTTATAGAAATCGATGGTAAAAAGGGTGGCGGAAGAGTTAAAATGAGCGGCCAGGGAAGTCATCAGTGCGGCAATAAAGCCAACCACCACAATACCCTTGACTCCTGCAGGCAATAGGTTGGTCACCATGCTGCCATAGGCCTTGTCGTTGGTATCGAAATCAAATCCGGCAACACCCTTTGCCTTCAATGCTGCGGCTATCATACCTGGAATCAGGAACATGAAGACGGGTAAAATCTTCAGAAAACCTGCAAGGATGGTTCCTTTTCTGGCGTTGTT
>DATCHD010000066.1:0-8439 GCA_036508555.1 Prolixibacteraceae bacterium | reverse complement strand
AATCTTCCACCTGTCCGACCTGTAGCGGAGAAGGCAAGATCATCAACCAGAAATGTGAAAAATGTTATGGTGAAGGCATCGTTCAGGGCGAAGAGGTCGTCACCATTAAAATTCCGGCAGGGGTCGGAGAAGGAATGCAATTGTCTGTCGGCGGCAAAGGAAATGCAGCCAGACGGGGTGGTGTACCAGGCGATTTGCTGGTCTTAATTGCAGAAGAAGAACATCCGGAACTGATTCGTGATGAAAACGATTTGATATATAATTTATTCCTCTCGTTCCCGGATCTGGCACTGGGCTTAACGGCTGAGATTCCAACCATCGACGGGAAAGTAAAAGTTAAGGTAGAAGCAGGTACCCAACCCGAAAAAATATTGCGACTCCGCGGAAAAGGAATTCCGGATGTAAACGGTTATGGCAAAGGAGATTTGCTTGTCAAGGTACATGCCTGGGTCCCTCAGAAACTTACTTCAGAAGAGAAAAAACAACTGGAAAAACTTCAGCAGCTACCGAATTTCCAGGTTCCTGAAGAGTCAAAAGAAAGGAATTTCTTTGATCGGGTAAAGGGAATGTTTGAATAGTATTGGTTGTTAATGCAAAGTTAAAAGAAGTTTTTTCGTTCAATATTCTGAAAATTATTTGTTTATTTGGAACCTTTGAAAGAATATTACGTTTTAGAAGTTGAATGAAGAAGCTTCTTTCCATATTATTTGCATCGCTGATCCTGCTGTCAGGACTGCATTTTACCGTTGCTTCGCATATTTGTTGCGGTCAACTGGCAGCAGTAAAATATTCTGTATCAGGAGCAAAAGCCACCTGTGGCATGGAAGAGGTAAATTCCTATCCCGCCAACGGAGTGCTTCATTCGAATTGCTGCAAAAATAATATTACAGTCTGCGCTTCGGATGGCAACTATTTCCAGTCACCAACGTTTATTCAGGAAATAGCCAGCCTTGATTTGTTGACATATGCTATTGCTCCCGATTTCCTGGTAAGTGCACCAGTGTTAACCAATGCCTGTAACTCCTTAACAGGTCCGCCTTTAATAAAATCCTACACTCCTGTAGATCAGAGCCTTCTCTGCGTTTTTTTAATTTAAAGGAACCGCCGGCTCAGGGACGGGTGCTCGCTCCAGCGCACTCGCTCCAGCGCACTCGCTCCAGCGGATTTGTAATCCGCTGGTAATCTTTCCCCAACGGATTGCAAATCCGTTGGAGCGTCAGTTGGAGCGTCCGTTGGAGCGTCAGTTAAAGCGTCCGTTGGAGCAATTTTTCACTTTTCATTGTTCACTTTTCATTTTCTCCCTATGTTTAACCGACTCGTCAAATATTTTCTCGAAAATCGGCTGATTACCTTTATTTTCCTGATCTCTTTTGTGGTCCTGGGTATGGTATATATGCCTTTTAACTGGAAACCGGACCTCTTTCCCCGTGATCCGATTGCGGTAGATGCCATCCCGGATATTGGGGAAAACCAACAGATAGTAGCTACCGAATGGATGGGCCGATCGCCGAAAGACATCCAGGATCAGGTTACTTACCCTCTGACAACAGCCCTACTGGGAATCCCTGGTGTTCAAACGGTGCGCAGTACCTCCATGTTTGGCATGTCGTTCATTTACATCATCTTCAAAGACAATGTAGAGTTTTATTGGAGCCGCTCACGTATTCTCGAGAAACTCAGTTCACTACCTGCCGGAACATTGCCAGCAGGGGTTCAACCTACGCTTGGACCTGACGCGACAGCATTGGGGCAGATTTTCTGGTACACCCTCGAAGGACGTGACCCCAAAACCGGGCAACCCAACGGAGGCTGGAACCCTCAGGAACTAAGGTCTGTACAGGATTTCTATGTGAAATACGGTCTTTCCACTGCCGAAGGTGTTTCGGAAGTGGCATCTGCGGGCGGCTTTATCAAGGAATACCAGGTCGATCTTAACCCGGAAGCCTTGAAAGCATTCAATGTTTCGGCGATGGATGTGATGAATGCCGTACGCAAAAGCAACCTCGACATTGGTGCTGAAACAATGGAATTGAACAATGTGGAGTACATTATCAGGGGTTTGGGCTATGTCAAAAATTTAGAGGATCTTGAACTTTCAGTTGTCACCGTTCGGAACAATGTGCCGGTACGTATCAAGGATGTGGCCCGGGTTGCATTTGGTCCGGCAACCCGTCGTGGTGGTTTGGACAAATCAGGTTCTGAAGCAGTTGGAGCTGTCGTTGTTGCCCGATATGGTTCAAATCCCATGGAGGTCATTAACAATGTAAAAGAAAAAATAAAGGAAATTCAAGCCGGACTGCCTCAAAAAACTTTGCCCGACGGAACCGTTTCCAGAGTGACCATTGTCCCCTTTTATGATCGTACCGGATTGATCATGGAGACCATCGGAACGCTCGAATCGGCCCTTTCGCATGAAATCCTGATCAGTATCATCGTCATCATTGTCCTTGTCATGAACCTGAGGGCATCTCTAATCGTAGCCGGATTACTTCCGATTGGTGTATTGATGACTTTTATCCTGATGCGTATTTTTGGCGTTGAAGCCAATATTGTAGCCCTATCTGGGATTGCCATAGCTATAGGAGTGATGGTTGATATCGGGATAGTGGATGTTGAGAATATTCTCAGACATCTGGAAATGCCTGAAAACAAAGGCATTAAAGGGAAGAAACTGATGTCCGTTATCTACCTTGCGACAACAGAAGTTCGGGCTGCTGTTGTCACTTCCATTGCAACAACCATTGTCAGTTTCCTGCCAGTTTTTGCCATGCAGGCAGCCGAAGGAAAGCTTTTTCACCCGCTTGCCTACACCAAAACGTTTGCACTGATTTCAGCCTTCCTGCTCGGAATTATTGTTTTACCTACTTTGACGCATATCTTTTTCAATATTCGTGTTGATACGCGGAAAATTCGCCGAATTTGGAACGTCAGTTTGATGGTTGCGGGTGTACTGTTTGCAATGATCTGGCACATATGGCCTGCCCTGGCTTTAGTTTTTGTAGGTATCAACAACTTGCTCGACTACCGTTGGACGGAGCATCGCAAAGAATTTCCGAATTATATCAATATAGCCATCACCGTGCTTGTGGCTTCCTGGTACCTCACCATTGAGTGGCTTCCATTGGGCGCCCACAACAGTACTTTTGTCAACTTCCTGTTTGTGGGTGGAATTATTGCCGTAATTCTTGCCGCATTGATGTCTATGGTCCATTTTTACGAAGAGATAATTCGTTGGGCGTTGGCACACAAACGTAAGTTCCTCATTATCCCTGCTGTCACCTTATTATTCGGACTATTGGCCTGGATGGGCATCGATAAAACGTTCGGTTTTATTGCTGCAGGCGCCGAGAAAATGGGCTGGAAAAGTTTCCGGCAAACAGCTTTCTGGCAGGGGCCTTCAAAAACTTTTCCGGGTACGGGAAAAGAGTTTATGCCATCCTTAAACGAAGGTTCATTCCTATTGATGCCAACCAGCATGCCCCATTCAAGTATCGAAAAAAATCTTCAATACATCGAAACCCTCGACAAACGACTTTCTGTTATTCCTGAAGTAGAGGTTGCTGTTGGCAAATGGGGACGTGTAAACTCTGCACTCGATCCGGCGCCTGTACAAATGTTTGAGAACACCATTAACTACCGTTCTGAGTACATTCTCGATGAAAATGGACAGCGCATACAATTTAAAGTGGATAAAGAAGGCAGTTATATTTTTAAAAACGGATCCAAATACAATCTTAAAAAGGAAGGGTTCAGGGTTATTCCTGCCGACAGCCTTATCACCGCCGAAAATGGCGAGTATTTCCGCCAGTGGAGACCAGAGATTAAAAGACCGAATGATATCTGGAACGAGATCGTAAAGGTGACCAATATTCCGGGATTGACTTCCGCACCTAAGCTGCAACCAATCGAAGCCCGTCTGGTGATGCTGTCAACAGGTATGCGTGCACCGATGGGCTTGAAAGTATTTGGTCCCGATTTGGACGCAATCGAAAAGGGAGGCATGCAGTTGGAACAGGCATTGAAAGAGGTGCCCTCTATTAAAGCTTCAGCCGTTTTCTACGACCGCGCGGTAGGCGCTCCATATCTCGAAATCAAACTCAACCGCGAAGCGATGGCCCGTTATGGCATGACTGTTAATGATGTGCAGGAGATTCTGCAGGTGGCTGTAGGTGGAATGGCCATTTCTTCATCGGTTGAAGGTCGCGAACGGTTTCCGATAAGGGTTCGTTATGCCCGCGAGTTGCGCGATAATCCCGATGATCTCAAGCGCATCCTGATCCCTGCCTTGAATGGAGTTCAGATTCCTTTGGGTGAAATTGCCGATATCGATTATACCCGTGGTGCTCAAATGATCCGAAGTGAAAATACATTCCTGAACGGGTATGTTATTTTCGATAAAAACGAAGGCAAAGCGGAGGTGGATGTTGTGGAGGAAGCAACAAATTTTCTCCAGCAGAAGTTGAGTTCGGGCACCCTGATTTTGCCTGCCGGAGTATCTTATAAATTCGCAGGCAATTACGAACATCAAATGAGGGCTACCAAACGATTGGCGATAGTTATACCCATTAGTCTGCTCTTGATTCTGTTATTGTTATTTTTCCAATTCCGCACAGTTACGGCCTCATTTATTCACTTTTCCGGTGTATTCGTTGCCTTTGCCGGTGGGTTTATCATGCTGTGGCTGTATGGCCAGGATTGGTTCCTCAATTTTTCCGTGGCTGGTATAAATCTGCGGGATATGTTCCAGATGCACCCGATTAACCTGAGTGTGGCCGTCTGGGTCGGTTTCATTGCCCTATTTGGAATTGCTACCAACGACGGGGTAATTATGGGTACCTATATTCACCAGGTATTCGAAGACCGGCATCCTGCTACTGTTCATGAAGTGCGTGAAGCTGTGGTCTCCGCCGGAATGAAACGTGTGCGGCCAGCTATGATGACCACTGCTGTTGCCGTCATAGCGTTGTTACCTGTTTTATCGTCAACCGGTAAAGGCTCCGACATCATGATCCCTATGGCAATTCCTATGTTTGGCGGAATGGTTATTCAGGTGATGACCGTCTTCGTTGTTCCATTATTTCAGGCGATGTGGAGGGAAAGTGCCGTAAACCACAAAAATAAATTAGCCGTTCAACACATTAACAATCAGGATAACGATGAAAAATCAGGCATATAAAAAAATACTGTTCCTACTGCTTGCGCTTGGTAGTTGGGTTATAGGGAATGGTCAGGAACAACCAGATTCTCTGTACAACTATCTTGAAATTGCAGCAAATAATAACCCATCTGTTCTTCAGCGATTTGCAGAATATCAGGCTGCGTTGCAAAAAGTACCACAAGTTGGTAGTCTGCCCGACCCTGAGGTTAGTCTTGGAGTCTTCCTCAGTCCGATGGAACTATTAGGTGGAAATCAGGTGGCTGATATTCGATTGATGCAAATGTTCCCCTGGTTTGGTGTACTCAAATATGCCAAAGATGAGATGAGCCTGATGGCAAAGGCTAAATACGAAACGTTTCGGGATGCCAAATTGCAGGTATTCTTTGATGTACAACGTACCTGGTACGAATTGCACAAGGTGAAACAGAATATCCGTATTTCAGAGAAAAACATTAAGCTTCTTCGAACCATAGAAAGATTGGCAATTGTCAGGTTCAAGGCTATTCCTTCAGGAAACAACGCTACTCCTGTGAACAGAGCAATATCGCCGGCCTCCAATCAAAGTTCTTCTCCCGGATCATCCGGTATGAATACCATGGGAGGAAATTCTGCCGGCTCTTCATCAAATAAGTCTGCATCACCGATGGGTGGCAATTCAATGGGTTACTCCTCCGAAAGTTCCGGACTTTCAGATGTGTACAGGATTCAGATTGAAATCGATGACCTTCAGAACAACATTGAATTGTTGAAAAACCAGTGGAATACAAGTGCAGCGCAGTTTAACAGCTATCTAAACAGGCCACAAACCACAATTGTTACTGTGCCGGATACCTTAAAGTCTGAGAACTTTAAGCCTTCCCTTTTGGCAATATCTGACAGTATCCGGAGTAACAATCCCATGCTGGGGATGCTTCAGTTTGAACAGCAATCGCTGGAAGCCCGCAAGCAAATGGTTACCAAGATGAGTTATCCGATGGTTGGTCTAGGACTGAATTATTCGCTGATCAATAAAAGTGCAATGTCAACATCGCCGATGAATGGAAAAGATATGGTGATGCCTATGGTTACCGCGACTTTGCCCATTTACCGTAAAAAGTATAAAGCCATGCATGACGAAGTTGATTTTTTGAAATCGGCAAATGCCCAAAACTACAAGGCTGCGGCTAATTCGCTGCAAACCGAGTATTATCAGGCCATGCAATTATACCAGGATGCTCAGCGGCGGGTAAAACTGTATGCCGGTCAATATCAGTTAGCTTCTAAATCGCTCGATATCATGTTCAAAAGTTTTGCATCTTCAAGCACTTCCCTCACCGACATTTTACGGGTCAGGCAGCAAACACTCGATTACGAATATCGGCAAGTGGAAGCTGTCGCTGACTACAATACCTCCATCGCATGGCTCAAAAGATTAATGGCATTTTCACAAATTCAGTAACAAGAAAATTTAAATTAGGATGAAAAATATATTTTCTAATAAATACGTTCGGTTTAGCCTCATTCTGATTGGAGGTGTTTTTCTCGGTTGGATATTCTTTCACTCCTCTCCTGCCAAAGTGGAAACTCACGACCATGCAGCGGAAGCCGCGAAAGAAACGATCTGGACCTGTGCAATGCACCCACAGATACGAATGCACGAACCGGGTAAATGCCCTATTTGCGCCATGGATTTAATCCCGCTGATCCAGGGCGGTACCACAAATGACCCGGATGCCATTCACATGACAAAAGAAGCGGCTCAATTAGCCAACGTCCTTACTTCCATCGTATCAAAACAAAATCCGGTGAAGGAATTGCGTCTTTACGGCAAGGTTCAAGCCGATGAACGACTTCTACAAAGTCAGGTGTCTTATCTTCCTGGTCGTATCGAAAAATTGAATGTAAACTTTACCGGCGAAGTGGTACGGAAAGGACAACCTCTGGCTGTTATCTATTCTCCTGACCTAATAACTGCTCAGCAGGAGCTACTCGAGACTGCGGCAACAAAAGAGTCGCAACCGGCACTTTATGAGGCATCAAAAGACAAACTCCGTCAGTGGAAACTAACTGATAATCAGATTGCATCCATCGAAACTTTAGGTAAAGTGAAAACTAATTTTGAAGTTTTTGCCAATACAACAGGTGTCGTCTCAGCAAGGCGCGTCAACACTGGCGACTATGTTTCACCGGGGTCTGTTTTGTTCGATGTTGCCGACCTCTCGCATGTCTGGATCATGTTCGATGCTTATGAAAGCGATCTACCATATTTATCTCAGGGGCAAAAGGTTGCATTTACTATTCAGGCCCTACCGGGAGTTGATTATTCCGGAAATATCACGTTTATTGATCCTGTACTCGATCCTGTCGCCCGTGTAGCAAGGGTCCGGATTGAAGTCGGTAACCAGGGTGGTAAATTGAAACCCGAAATGTTTGCAACCGGCATCGTCAAAGCAAATCTGAATGAAGATAAGGATAAGCTGGTAATTCCACGCACCGCCGTTTTATGGACAGGCAAACGCTCGGTGGTATATGTCAAACAAAACAAATCAGATGAACCTATTTTCAAAATCCGCGAAATAGAACTCGGCACAATGTTGGGAAACAGTTATGTGGTTATGAGTGGCCTGAAAGAAGGTGAAGAAGTTGTAACGCAGGGTGCATTTAGCGTCGATGCTTCAGCACAACTTGAAGGCAAACCCAGCATGATGAACCCTTCCGGAGGTAAAAGGGCGACATCCATGCCCGGAATGGTTATGCCGGGAGATGCCAAACCTGAGGAAAGCAAAAGTATGCCGGGAATGGAGATGAAAATGGATGATAAAATAAAAATGGCCCCTGTAAAATAAGGAATATCTCAGTTCGTTAAGTCAATCGTTACAACTCTAAAAATGTGTGAATGATATAAATCTATTCCGGGATTGTGTAACTATTCGCTAAATTAAAGGAATCACCTTTGCTAACTGGTGAAAAAACTTTTATCCATATTATTTGCGTTTCTCATCCTGCTTTCTTTGATGCATATCACCATTGCGACACATCATTGTGGCAGTGCAGATGAAACTTTTGAAAAGGTTTCTGTTACAGGAGAACTGGCTTCATGTGGTATGGAAGGTCTTGTTGATGAATGTTCTTCTCCGGGCATTCATCTCAAAAAACATTGTTGTGAAGATAAGGTTTCTGCTCTTGCAGTCGATCAAAATTACGCTCCTTCGTTTTCCAATTTTACCACGTTTGCACAACATATTCTGCAGGTTTACATTATACCTGTAAGTTCTGAAGTTCATTCACTCACCTCTATAAAT
>DATCHD010000065.1:0-9322 GCA_036508555.1 Prolixibacteraceae bacterium | reverse complement strand
CATTTGGCGCCCTTTATCCGTCCTTTCCCCCGGCCTTTCTAAAGGATGACTACTTTGAGAAGCAAATCTGCTGCATCATTTCAAACATAATAATGACTACGCCAGTTTACCGGCTTCAATGCCTGCCTGATAGCCAGGCAGCAGAACTTGTGAAAATCACAGTTTTTAAGGGAAATTAATATGGCAACAAAAAAAATTCCAAATACAGATGCTCTGAAGATAATAGAAGAGAGCATAAAAGCCGGAACAACAGTTCAACTGACTGTGCGTGGCAACAGCATGAGTCCCCTGCTGATGGATGGGATGGATGTGGTCAGGCTGCGCCCTTTTATCCCCGCCGAACTTAAGCCAGGAGTCATCATCCTTTTCCGTTACAAAGAGCGATTTGTTCTCCACCGTATCATTCACATTTCACTGCCTGACAGCCAACAAAACAGCGAAGCAATCATCACCACCAAAGGCGATGCCATGACCAAAACTGAAACCATTACTTTTGCCGATGTAATCGCTGTTGCAGATGTTCCGGAGCATACATCTCTCAATAAGGTTTACAGACAATTGATATTATTATTTTATAAAGTACGACGGGTATTTAATAAGAAGTGTGACTATTAAATAGTGTTATTTATCGGTTGTATTTGATTGCGTTTGTCAAAAATGCCAGTTTAACAGTTCCGTAAAATCACCTCCCGTAAAATAAATCTACAGTCATTCAGCCATGCCTAATTAGTGGTCTGTCTATATATCTGTATTATAAATACTTAGTTGTTCTGAGAGAATATTTTTGCTCAAAGACGAGTAAAATTTAATGTGCGAATTTTGCAACAATTGTATAAAATTTTGCAACAATACCAAGATCGGATATATTCACCTTTGTGATATAAGAGACTGTTTAGAACATCTGTTTTATGCTCACTCATAGCTTAAATCTTCTCAAGTCCTCCGTTTTTCATTGAAGGGAAACGGCATATGGGTGAATGTAATCCTGCTTCTGCTGATACTGCTTGTTTTTATTTAAAAGAGAATATAGATTTGAGTATTAGTAAGTAGACTATCATTTAAAAAATACATCAATTCATAATCAACAATTAATAAAATTTAAACAGTCTCTAATAATTTTTACAAATTTTAAAACGATAATTATGAAAACACTCGTGCCGATCACAAAAGAAGAGATACGGTTAACTGTATCTTCTTATGAACCACCTGCAATAGAACTTGTAGAAGTTACTGTTGAAAAAGGGTTCGCAGATTCAATAACTGACTGGAATCCAACCACATGGTAATTAATTTAAAAAAAATAAAAGAAACTATGAAAATATTTAATAAAAACAGAATTGCCTGGACAATTTCAGCGCTTTTCCTGGTAGCAGTCACTTCATGCAGTAAAGATGAACCTGCCGTACAATCTCCTTCTAAAGGCCAAATACTTTTTACAGGCGAGCAGGCCGGTTTAACAGTTAAGTCCGCCCTTATCGCTAATAATTCAGACTTTGTTGCAGATGCCGGGTCAACACTTAAGACCACCATTAATGGTAATATAACCTGGTGGATTGGCGGAACTGATAAGACAGGTATCTATTCTACGCAAGCACATACAGCTGACGCTGGGGGTACGGAAGGAATAGGCAATGACCCATATACAGCCCAAAGTTCCGGGGCTAGTTCTGATTTTACAGCCTCGACTCCGATGTTTTGGGGAACTGCAAACACAACTCACAACTTTTACGCCTACTACCCTTACTCAGGCGGTAGTTTCGTAGCCGGATCTGTACCAGTTGCACTTGCATCTACACAGTCACAGTTGGTAGCAAATGACTCCACCCACATTGGAGGATTGGACTTTTTGGTAGCCACACGTGTAGAAGTAACCTCTCCTAATAACACCGGTCAAATAACACCTACTTATGTCCATTTGACATACAACCACCTCTTTTCGATCGTGCAGTTCAATATAACTGGTTCCGGAAACATTGGTGGAATAAGACTTACAGGTACAAATCTTGCCCTGGGTGGTGCATTAATAGATATAAAACAGGATACACCTACACCAGGTGTCGCCTATACGCTGGCTAATTATGGGTCATTATCTCCTACGGTTACCGTTAATCTCGCCACTCCCGCACCACTTTCAACTACACCTACTAAGGTTTACATGGTTATATATCCTGGCACTGGCATTGAAGGTTCTGGTCAATGTTCCATAGAATATTTAAATGGAACGTGGAGACCTGCTGTTTACAAAGACACGCCTGTTGGTGGCTTTAAACGTGGCCAAAAATATGTTGTAACAATCGACGCCGGGGCAATTAATTAATCCACCTTTTCGGAATCGTCAACCCATGCTTTGCTTATTGCCGGACTGCAACAGCATTTGGTTAGTTGATTTATTTAAAAAATGCCCTCCAAAAATGGGGGGGCATTTTTTTTACGCAGTAAAGATTATTCTTCTATAAAACTTGCTGCTATAACTCCAGAGCAGCAAAGTGATCGACAATTAATATTTGACATTGAAGGCATTAAGGCATTTGCTCTTCAACTGAAGAAGATTCGAAAAAGGGAAGGTTATACACAGAGTCAACTCTCCTTTGAATCAGGGATAACTTTAAGCCAAATTGCTCGAATCGAAACCGCCAGAATCAACCCAACCTTAAGTACTGTTTTTACCCTGGCAAGAACCCTAAATGTGCCACTGTCGGATTTATTCAATTTCGAATTGGTGCCAAAAGAAAAATAGCGAAATCTCTTTCGATTAATTCCGGTAAATTTACTGTTTGATTCAGGTATTTTTTCTTATCTTTGATAAAAAAAATCTATGGATACTTTAGAAAAACAGACATGCGTTGCGAATTTTGCCGCTATTCCTGAAATTGGCAATTTTACAAATATCCTCTTTTATTTAAGGAAAAATAATGTAAACTGGCAATATTTAAACTACTTAAAGGAAATAACTACATTAAATGATGAGATTATTTCCTCCTGGTTAAATATAAATCCAAAGACATTAAGGGCTTACCGAAAACCGGAAAGTATATTAAAAGACAATATCAAAGAGCATCTTGTGTTAATCATTTCCCTCTATAAGCATGGAACAGATGTTTTTGAGTCTAAAGAGAATTTTGACAAATGGCTACAAACAAAAAACCGTTTCCTTGACAATATACCTCCAAAGGATTTCCTTGATACCATTATCGGCATCAAGTTTATAGACGATCAATTGGTTGCTATTGAATATGGAGATAATGTATAACCATGGAAGTTTTTAAAATTTGCCGTGAAAAATATGCTCATTCCCTCAAGGCCTCGGGAGCTGCTAACCGATGGAACAAAAAAGATCAGTTTGTGATTTATACCGGTGGCAGCAGATCTCTCTCAACGTTGGAAACAGTTGCACACCGTTCAGCCATCAATCTATCCAGTCCTTATAAATTGTTAACTATCACGATAACGGATTTGCTATCTATCCAAGAAATAAACCTGGAAAATTTGCCTGATAACTGGAAATCAATTGATTCATATGTTGAACTCCAGGAAATTGGCTCACAATGGTACAATTTTATGGAATCACTTGTTTTAAAAGTACCTTCAGCACTAATATCACAAGAATTCAATTATATAATCAATACCAACCATCCTTCGTTTTCTACAAATATTGTTTTAAAAAATGTTGAGGATTTTGTTTGGGATATCAGACTCTTGTAAAGCCAGACATTGATCAGGTTCAATTTGTTTGATATTCCTTGACCCAACGCGCATCGCCATTTTGGAGCGTTCTCATTTTTAATTAACTTCATGTATATTTGGAATTCGAAAACCAGAATCAAAACAAAATATGCCCATCAGATTATTGATCACGCAGAAAATTAAAAAGCTTCAAAAACATTTGGATAAAACGGAGCGTTCTATTGGTGAAATTATATTCAATAATAACGGCTGCCAGGTTTTGTCCCAATCGGCCGTTCTGTTCGAACTGATCATTGATACGCAAAGCGAAGAGGGACAAGTCGAATATGCACTGCGGGTATTTGATGAAGATATAATCCCAACCAAAGATGGAGATTCTCCAGGATGGGACCGCTATTCTTATGCTTGTTTGCTCCAGGTTGAAAATGAACTACACCTCCTTGATCCCAAAGAGACTGTCGAACATAAAAAATATTCCCGCGAAGGGATGATCAAACGGGTAATGCTCGAACGCCTTCAAAAAGCCGAAAAAGCAAACTACCGGATCAAATGGGCATCAAATATCCATGGAGACCACCTACTCACCAACGAACACGGTATCAAATACAAAGTTTTTCTGCGCGACTTCAAAAATGAAACTGGATACAGCGACAGTATGGATTCACGGTTGAACAAACTCGGTACAACCAAACATATCATGTACGCATTCAGAAAATTAAAAGAAGACAAGGCCTTGTTCGACAGATTAAGTAAAACCTATCCTTTTATCGAAATATACTGTGATCCGCTCAATGAGTATAAAATCACTTGGCACTACCCTTCGCGATTACAGATTGAAGAGCAACTTTTACTGACAAAGTACTTTAAGAATTCTTCGTTCATTGAGGATTCCGAACTAAAAATATTTTTAGGTTTTATTCAGGAATCAGTTGAATTTACGCGCATACGAATTCGTCGTGAAGTGCAGGAGAAAATTGAAACAGCCTTTGAAGAAGAAATGCTTCAAAACTTAAAGTTAGGTTATCAACCTGATTATAAGCCAATTAAAGGAGAACTTTACCCCTACCAAAAAGATGGGATCGATTTCGCCTTATTTCGTAAAGCTGCCATTATTGCCGATGATATGGGTTTGGGAAAAACAATCCAGGCCATTGGAGCAGCAGTTCTGAAAAAGAGGATCTTTGATTTTAAAAAGACGCTGGTAGTTTGTCCCGCCTCACTTAAAGAACAGTGGAAAAAAGAGATTGAAAAATTCTCCGATGAAAAGGCATTAATCATCCAGGGATTTCCTGACGAAAGGGAAAAACAGTATCTCGACAATGATCACTTCTTTTTTATTGTCAATTACGAAACCATTCTACGCGACCATTTGGCGCTCAATAAGGCAGGATTCGATTTTTTGATCCTCGATGAGGCTCAACGGATCAAAAACTTTGAAACCAAAACGGCCTCCTCTATCCGTAGATTGCAGTTTAAACATGTGCTTATCATCACAGGCACGCCGATTGAGAACAGGTTGATCGATATTTTCTCCATCGTAAGCGCTATCAATCCTAATTTCTTTGGTCCACTTTGGGAGTTCTCTTACCAACACTGCCTCTTCGACCCCGAAAAGCACAACAAAATCAACGGGTATTACAACCTGCAAAAACTGAATAAACAGCTCGAACCAATACTGATCCGGCGCGAAAAACGTAAAGTACTCGATCAGTTACCAAATGTTCAACAAATAAATGTACCTGTCAACCTCTCCCCGTTACAGGCTGAATATCACGCTTCTTATACAAAGGGAATTGCAACTATTATCCGTAAAAAATTTCTGACCCCATACGACTTGCAAAAATTGCAGCTCCTTCTCGCCAGTATGAGGATGGTTTGCGATTCGACTTATTTAATTGACGAAGAGACCAATGAGTCACCTAAATTAGAAGAACTAAAGTATATACTGCTCGAAAAATTGGATGTGGTCAATTCCGATGCTAAAATTATCATCTTTTCTGAGTGGGTGAAGGTACACAAGCTGATCGGACATATTTTGCGCGAAAATAACATCGGATTTACAGAACTCAACGGATCTGTGCCGGTAAAACTTCGCGGGGATCTTATCAGGAAATTCGAGACCAATCCGCATTGCAAAATATTTTTATCGACCGAAGCGGGCGGTACCGGACTGAACCTTCAGGTTGCCAACACTTTGATCAATTTTGAACTTCCCTGGAACCCGGCAAAAAAGAACCAGCGGATAGGGCGCATCGACCGGCTTGGTCAAAAAAGCAATAAGCTGACTATTTTTAATTTTATCACACGTAACTCGATCGAACAGCAGATCGCTGCTGGGTTGTTGGTAAAACAAAACCTGTTTGATGGCGTCCTGGACGCAGAAAGCAAAACCAATTCTGTCGATTTTTCAACGAAAGGACGCTCACAGTTCATCCAGCAACTGGAAGAGTTTATCGCTGAAACCGAAAGAGCGGAAAAGCAGGAACCATCCCTGGATTTCGACCATGAGGTGATGCTAACAGCAGAGAACCTGCCTGAACCTGAAACTATTGACCTCCTCGAAGAGATAGAAGAAGTCGAACCGATAGCCTCTCTCCCCGAAAATACTGAAGCGATAAAACATCAGGAAGAGAAAGCGCAGGAGATTGAGCAGGTGATGAACAATGGAATGCAATTTCTAGCCGGGCTTTTTAAAATGTCAACCGGAAAAGATCTCGGCCTCGAAAACCAAACTATTGAAGTGAACAAACAGACAGGAGAAGTGGTAATGAGGTTCAAACTTCCCATATTCTAAATTTCAAATTATTTGTACAAATCCTTCAGGTTAGCTTGGTCCAGTTCTACTAAAAAGTCAGCGATTTTTACCGTCAGATATTCGAAGAAAACCTTACCTTTCTCTGCTGTAGCCTTACCAGGATTGCCAATGCCGGTATCTTCAGTCACCTGACTCCATCGCCTTTCGGCCCAAGCCCAACCCTGATTCAAGGCTTGTACCCTGAATTTTTTGGCATGCCCTTTGCCAGCTGTTTCGAGCGGCATAACCAACTCAGGAAACAAGTGCATCATCAGACTCGTTTCAACTTCTCCCGCGTGCTCGCCAAGGTCCTCGAAAAATTGCTCAAATCCGGGCATCTTAAACCAGTTGCACTGCATCAGGAACATCTCCGGAAACAATAGATTCAATTCCCTGATATGCTGTTTGAAATCATTCCCCCCGTGGGTATTCATGATCACGAATTTCCTGACAGACTGCCGGTTGAGGACAGTCAGCAGGTCTTTTAATATCATAAACTGCGTACCCGGATTAAGGTTCATATCCAGCGTGATATCCGGCTGTCCGGTATTCACGCCATAAGGAATTACCGGAAGAACCATCACCTTTGCACCTTTTTCGATGGCCAGCCTGGCACTTTCTTCGGCTAACCTGCCCGCAATATAATTATCCGTTCCGTAGGGCAAATGAAAATTGTGCGCCTCCATAGCACCCCAGGGCAGAATGGCTACTTCAGGGGCATTCCCTTTTACAGCTCTCCAGTTCGTCTCTTCCAATACAAATGACCGCATGACTTTATTAATTTGTCTCACAAAGTAAATCAATTTGAATCATAAGAATAAACAGGCAATCGAAGAAGTTTTAAATATTATGGTTATTTTCGTTCACATAAAGTTTTCAAACTAAATAAATTATGAGAACCTCTTTCAAAATCTGGCAAATACTGTTTATCCTGCTGTTTGTCAGCACCTTCGCGAATGCGCAGGTTACGCTACCTCTCCTCTTCAACAGCAACATGGTCTTACAGCAGGGCATACCTATTCCCGTTTGGGGATGGGCATCCCCAAAAGAAAAGGTCAGCGTTACTTTCAACAACAAAACTGTTACCACGAAAGCCGGAAAAGATGGCAAGTGGAAAGTCACCCTGCAACCGATGAATTATGGTGGTCCTTATAATATGGTGGTCAAAGGAAAGAACCTCCGGACCATTGAAAACATCCTGATAGGTGAGGTTTGGGTATGCTCCGGTCAGTCGAATATGGAGTTCGCTCTATCATCAGCCATCAACGCGCAAGCTGAAATTGCCGCCTCAGATTATCCCGAGATCAGGCTGTTTACTGTCAAAAAAAGAATGGCCGAAAAGCCACAGGAGAATCTGGAAGAGGGAGAATGGTGGCAATGTTCACCCGTCTCGTCGCCGAAGTTTTCCGCGGTAGCGTATTTCTTTGGACGTGAATTGTATCAGAAGCTGAAGGTTCCGATCGGACTGATCCATACTTCATGGGGTGGTACCGTGGCAGAAACATGGATCAGCCCGGAAACTATCGCCAAAGATCCCGATTTTGCCGCAAAGCTCGAGGAGCTGAAAACTGTGAATATTGCCGATTACAACAAAAAAAATGAGAAAAAATTGGGACCAAACAACTATCCCACCCTCCTGTATAACGGAATGATCAATCCGTTGGTTCCTTATGGCATCAAGGGTGCGATCTGGTACCAGGGCGAAAGCAACGCCGGCAGGGCTTTTCAGTACCGCCGGGTCTTTCCGGATATGATTAAGGACTGGAGGACGAAATGGGAACAGGGTGACTTCCCCTTCCTCTTTGTACAACTTGCCAATTACATGAAAGCAGACAGTGTACCTTCAGAAAGCAATTGGGCAGAGCTGCGGGAAGCTCAGACCATGACCCTCTCGTTTCCAAATACCGGGATGGCCTCTGCCATTGATATCGGCGATGCTTTGGATATTCACCCCAAAGACAAACAGACGGTAGGCAAAAGGCTGGCACTCTCTGCTTTGAAAGTCGCTTATCACCAGAATATTGAAAACCTGGGACCGGTCTTCAGCGACATGAAGATCAACGGTAACAAGATAGATTTAACCTTTAGCCACGTCGGAAGTGGTTTCAAGGTGAAAGACAAATACAGCTATGTGAAGGGATTTAACATTGCTGGTAACGACCATAAATTTCGCTGGGCAAAGGCGACCGTTACCGGACCCAATACCATACAGGTTTACTCAAGTGAAGTTGATGCTCCTGTTGCCGTCCGCTATGGCTGGGCCAACAACCCGGATGACCTGAATCTCTACAACAGCGAAGGACTGCCGGTCGATCCTTTCCGGACCGATAAATGGAAGGGAATTACAGAAAAATAAGCCGATACAGATCTCGCTCCAGCGGATTTGCAATCCGCTGGCAAACTTTCACCAACGGACTCGCTATCCCTCGTTTGCAACCCGCTATCCCTCGTTTGCAACGAGGGATCACCCCGCTAACCCTCGTTGCAAACGAGGGTTAACAGCATTTTTCGTTGCAAACGAGGGTCATCAACATGGCCCAGTCTACTCAAAACTTCTTAGCAACCCGATCTCTTCTGCCCAAAGCGTCTCATCCGGTGTTTCCAGGATGATCGGAATATGGTTTAACCGATCGTCCTGCATCACCATTTTGAAGAGTTCGATGCCAATCAAGCCTTTCCCAACATTATCATGACGATCGACCCTGGATCCCAGCTCCTTCTTTGAATCATTCAGGTGAATGCCTCTGAGATAGTTGAATCCGATGATGTCTCCGAACTTTCCCCAGGTACGTTCGTACTCCTCTTTCACCCTCAGGTCATAACCGGAGGCAAAGGTATGGCAGG
>DATCHD010000064.1:0-6461 GCA_036508555.1 Prolixibacteraceae bacterium | reverse complement strand
CATAGAATATGCAACGAAAATGATTTATTC
This sequence comes from Prolixibacteraceae bacterium, assembly GCA_036508555.1. Classification (GTDB taxonomy): domain Bacteria; phylum Bacteroidota; class Bacteroidia; order Bacteroidales; family Prolixibacteraceae; genus CAINVV01. Next base: position 6,431 of record DATCHD010000064.1, on the reverse strand, counting down.
GATTAATGTCCCCCTTTTAAAAAGGGGGATTTTAAAAGTTCAACATCGGTAATAGCGCTCTGATTAATAATTGGTGTAAGATGGCAAAATGCCTTCGCTCGATGTCTTTGCCAACTCAGAAATGGACTGTAATCTCTTCACGCTAAAGGGAAGAAAGAGAAAAACATAAATCCTGTGGCACATGCCGGTATCCAGACATATTACTTTGAATTAAGTAATAAGTTCTTCCTGTAATCCTCAAATCGTCAACCGTGACAAAAATACAATCTTTCAACTGGAAATAATCAAAAAATGGCTGAACGTTAATTTAATATATGGTACAAGTATGAGGCGAGAGTCAGCATTAAGATGTGAATGATAACGTTAGTATTGTAATTGTAAATAGATATATAAAAAAGAAATGTTAACCGACAATAGCAAATATCTGATACATCTATAATTTAAAGTGAAGGAGGGTCATTATGGAAAAGAAATTCAAGAATGAATTTGAACAGAAATGGAACAAATATTTTCCCGAAGCTGATTTACCCATCGGATTTTACTACACCGACGTAAAAGAAGAAAAAAGCATGTTAAAGCCCCCGAGGGGACATCGCTGTATCATCGCTGATTTAGCAAGTGTAAGTAAGGGCAATACGAGATGTTTTGATGTCAATACTATTGGCTGTGGTGGTGGTAGGCGATACCTGGGTTTCGAGGATAATCAGGCACCCAATTTTGAATATTTCCTTTCTTATGGTATTCCGGGAAAACTTGAGGGGGAAAGATATAAGAAATCGCCAGAACTTGTTAAAGAGATCATGAAGCAACAGACCTTGTTTAAAGCGCCTGCGAAATATATTGTGTTCAAACGGTGGGACTCCATGGAAGAAAGTGATGAACCGTTGGTGATCATTTTCTTTGCTCCGCCGGATGTCCTTTCAGGTCTTTTTACTTTAGCAAATTATGATGAGACAGAACCCAATAAGGTCATTGCTCCCTTTGGTGCCGGTTGCGGTTCTATAGTTTATCATCCTTACCATGAACTCCAATCCGAACGACCATGTGCGGTATTGGGTATGTTTGATGTCTCTGCCCGGCCTTGTGTTCCTGCTGAAGTACTTACCTTTGCTATCCCATGGCCAAAATTTGTTCGAATGGCAGATAATATGGAAGAAAGCTTCTTGATTACAAAATCCTGGGACAAAGTTAAGAAAAGAATTAAAAAAAGAAATCCATGAGAGTCCTCCTTATTTCTGCCAATACTGAGCAGTCCAACATTCTTCCTTTGCCTTTGGGATTGAACTGCATCGCTGTAGCTACTCGAAACGCAGGACATGATGTGCGTTTCTTAGATCTTCTGACGGAAAAGAACATTAAAAAAGCTCTCAATCTGACAATTAAATCTTTTAATCCCGAAATCATCGGCATCTCCATAAGAAATATAGATGACCAGGTCATGAATACCCCGAGATTTCTATTGGATCAAGTCAAAGAGATTATCAGCGAGTGCCGAAAATTATCAGATGTTCCTATCGTGTTAGGCGGAGCTGGCTATAGTATATTCCCGGAGAGCACACTCAATTATCTGGAAGTCGACATGGGAATCCAGGGAGAGAGTGAGATAGTTTTCCCTATGCTGTTAGATCGAATACATAAGGGATTGGACCTCTCAAAATTGCCAGGTCTTTATTTGCGTGGTCTTGGTCTTCAAGGTGAAAGATTGTTTGCGAAAAACCTGGATATGTTGCCTCTTCCTGATCCATATTTATGGTTTTCCTCCACTCCCGATAAAAGTGAATACTGGGTGCCAATTCAAACTAGACGGGGGTGTCCCATGGATTGCAGTTATTGTTCGACCGCACTTATAGAGGGTCACTCAGTGAGAAGACGTCAGCCAAAACTCGTGATTGAGGATATTGTGCAACACGTCGATGTTGGTTATCGTATGTTCCACTTTGTTGATAATACTTTTAACATTCCTTTGCACTATGCCAAAGAAATTTGTCGGAAAATTATTGAGAGTGATCTGAATATTTCATGGAGATGCATTTTTTACCCTGGGATCATTGATAATGAATTGGCTGATCTGTTGGATAAAGCTGGTTGTAAAGAAGTCAGCCTAGGTTTTGAAAGTGGCAGTGAAAGAATACTGCGTAACATGAACAAAAAATTCAGTTTGGATTCCATTCGTCGAACATCTGATATACTGAAAGCTGTTGGAATCAAAAGAATGGGATTTTTACTATTGGGAGGCCCCGGCGAAACAAAGGAAACCGTGGAGCAAAGCCTGGCTTTTGCCGATTCACTGGACTTGGACTTATTAAAAATCACTATCGGTATTCGTATCTATCCCAATACAAAATTAGCAAAAGTAGCTATCAGCGATGGTATGATTTCGCCGGAAGACAATTTGTTAATACCGAAGTTTTATGTCGTTAAGGAAATTGAGGCATGGATACGTGAAACTGTGAGATTTTGGATAAACAACCATCCCAATTGGATAACTTGATAAAATTGATCTATAAAAATTTATAGATAAAGTAACGCATTTTAGTTCATAACGATCCGGCTGATTTTTTGTTATGCTCAACGATATCATATCATAATAACATACGGAGAATAACCCATGGAAACGAATACAAAGATATCTGTTTTAGACGAGGTAATCCGTTCACGTCGAACAATCAGAAGCTTCTATGGGGAAATATCAGATGAGACATTAATGAAAATTCTTGAGTCAGGAATTTATGCACCTTTTGGCGGTGCTACAGGTATTCCGCTTAAAGAAGTAAGGAAAATTTTTATTTTTAGGCAAAATACTGAATCTATGAAAGTTGTGAGAGATATTATTAATGCCCAGCTCAAAAGTGGTGCATCTCGAATTGGATTATTGCTTAAATTGATGCCATTTCTAAGAAAGAAAATGCAGGTGTTTGCGAATCGTCTCAAAAATCTATCTGAAAATGGAATCCCAGGGCTTACTGAAGGTGCATTCTATATTGTAATTGCCGAAAAGTCAGGGTTTCCCCCCGTTGAGAAGCAGTCTTTATCTCATACAATGGAAAACATTTGGTTAACAGCTACTGCGTATGGTTTGGGATTTCATTTGGTTTCGGCTACTAGTCTGCTGTCAAAAAATAAAAAATTTATGAAAATTCTCGCTTTGAATCAAGGCGAATGGGCTTTGGATGGCTGTGTTATAGGTGTTCCTAAATGTATGCCACCACCGAGAGAAGACAGAAAGATTGAAAACTTTATTACTTGGATTGACTATGGAAGCAATACAAAATCAGCCTAACAAATGGCGGAATTGGGCGTTTCCAACGCTCTCTCACGCCGGAAACCGGGGTTCAACTCCCCGTGGGACTACCACGAATAAAAATAATTCACGTCAGCCGACAAACATCGGCGCCACACCCCACATATGGGGGCATATATTTCATTGACATACAAGACCGTTCTCCCTATACTTCCTACCATCAGAAGCAACGTCTTATACCATTTGCTTTCTTTGGCTAACTTTGTTGGCTGCGTCGTCGGCTTCCTCAGCGTATGTACAATACGCCTCCGGCGCCTCCTCCTTGCCGCCTCGTTATCCTTTGAAAGCGAATGGTATTATCGATAAAATAAATCCAGAGGTGAGTAGAATGGCCAAAGCGAAGGTAATCATCAAAAAGCTCAATGCTCCCCACCAAAACACAAGCCTAAAAAACTATCTACCCCTGAATGAAAAGATGGTTTCCGAGATCCGCCGCGCCGTTAAGGAGATTTTTGACGAACTGGGAGGGGCCGCGCTCATCAAATCCAGCGGCGCCGTCTATATCAAACCCAACGCCATCGACGCCAAGGCATACTGCCACACACGCATCGAAGCGCTTAAGGCCGCAATCGAATACTGGCAGCAGGTAGGCGCGAAGAAAGTCTATGTCTTGGAAAATTCCACCCAGGCCAACTACACGCGCGTTGTTTTCGCCGTAAACGGCTATGCGAAGCTCTGCCGCCAGACAGGCGCCGTACCAATCTATCTCGACGAGGAAAAGACACGAGCATTCAAGTTTTCCGGCCGCTCTCCCGCAGGGAAGGACAATCACAGGGGCTACGACCTTACGGCCTGCGCGTTTCCCCTCACCGTGGCGGAGAAACTCATCGATGGCGCCAACGAAAATCTTTACATAAACCTGCCCAAGCTCAAAACCCATTCCATGGCCGGGGTGACGCTGGGGGTGAAAAATCAGTGGGGCTTCCCCATCCACACCAGCCGGGGGGTTGACCACAATTACAATCTCTTTTCGAAGCTGGCCGACGTCCTATCCCTTGTGCGACCAGACGTCACCCTGATCGAGGGCGTCGAGGGAACAATCTACGGTCACTACCCGGTCACATCAAAGGCCGATACCTGCGTAAAACCATTCCGTGTGCTGATCGGCAGCAGAAACGTGGTCGCCGCCGATATCGTCGGGAGTAAGATTTTCGGTCTGGGACTTGAGGATGTCCCCCATCTCAAGGAAGCTGTGGCAAGGGGCTTGGGAGAGGGCGTAAGTGGACCTGAGGATATCGAATGCACGGGCGACATCACATCACTTGACGGTATCGATCTTATTGGCGACATGCCGCCTGAGGGCAAATATCCAACCGACCTCTACGAATCCTACCCCGGGGATGTAAGAATGATCGTGGGAAAGACGATGGCCTGCCGCGAGGGATGCATGAATAATCCCAAAACGCTCCTGCAGGTGCTCCATTCCGACTACCAGGGGAAAGGCGGATGGACACTCATCATGGGGAAGGGATTCGATCCTGCAGAGATCGACGCCTTGCGAGGCCGGGTGCTGATTGTCGGCCACTGTGCCATTGAGGAGATCGGCGAGCGGCTCATTAGGCGGCTGGGGCGAGGGAAAGTATATCTCAGCGGTGAGTGCAACGACCTCTGTTCTACGGTCAATGCCATGTGCCACTTGATGAAGGTAAACCCCCTGGTCTTAATCAATCGGAATCTGAGCGGCGCCATAATTGCCCTTGCCCTGGCCAAACTGAAGGGCTCGACCTCGCGCGTACCAAACCCATTCTGCCATCTCTTCAAGGTGGTCTAAAGGGTCCAATGAAAACATAGCTTCGTTTTCACGCAATAAAAAGTTTCACTTTATCATTTTGCCCTCGAATAAATTGGCTTTAAAATCGGCAGATGACCAGACCAGCAGTTACGTACATCTTCCTGTACTACACAATCATCCAACCTCGATGAAAATGCAGGACTTCAATCAGCAATAAACACAATTCACGCCCGACGACAAACATCAACAACACACCACTTTTTGTGGCCAAGATTTCCTTGGCATACAAGACCGAGTTTCTTATAGTTCAACCATGAACAAGCAATGTCTTATCAAAACATGAAAGCGAGGTAAGGACATGAAAAGTAAATGCTTATTATTGTTGATTTGTTTATTATTTTTGAACGGCTGTAGTTTGGTTATTTTAGGCATAACACAAAATCGAAAACGACCTTTAGAAGAGCAACCGTGAATATGTCCCACCGCCTCGTTATCCTTTGAAAGCGAAATGGTATCAATCCAACAGAAACGCCCTGACCGGAAATATGATGCGGTTATTTTTTTGTCTTGACGATCACGGCCCCCTCGGAAAATTCCGCCGGCTTTTGTGCATTTCCTGGCGAAACGTCTTTGATCTTAATGCTTCTTGTTTTGATGCCGATATCCCGCGGCTTGGTTTTTACCGCATAGACGCCGCCTTCTTGTTTAAGGTTTAAATCTCCCAACTCAGCAACACTGGCATAGATCATAATGCTTTCCTCACCAAAGGGCGGGTTCACTTCCAGTTCAAATTTATCCGTCCCGGACGGGATTGCATAAGTCACACCGCCCTGAAAGTAATTATCCTGCCGGTAAGGATTGGGCAATAACTGAAGATCCTTTTTTACCACGTCCCGATAGATCACTGTAGCGAAGAAAGGTTTATTGCCCTTGAGATAAATCTTGATTTTATCGCCTTCTCGATAGGTTTCTTTATCCGACCAGACCTTTACAGTAAGCGGTAAAGACGGATCATCCAGTGCTGTATCCGGTAACTTCTTCATGGCCTTTTCATCAGGAATGACTTCCGTCTTGATCTTGACTTTGTAGCAATCACCCTGCGCCGTGTCTTTATACCAGCCCTTCTCCATATCTTCGATCACCTTGACCGTGGCATTGGCATAGGCGGAGATAATATCTTTCTGAAGTTCAAAGTTCTTCACTTCGGTTGAGGAAGACACGTAGGTTTGGACCGACTCGATGGCAATTCTTTTGGCATCGGCCATGGCCGCAGTTTCAGTTTGTTTGCGCGATTTGTCATCTCCCATGCAGGCAGATCCTTCCGCTATCTTAATCGTGGATTGCGTGGCGTAAACTGAAGCGGCCAGAAAAATACTTATAGCGACAAAAAATAAAATC
>DATCHD010000063.1:0-4694 GCA_036508555.1 Prolixibacteraceae bacterium | reverse complement strand
AAAGCGTTGCCAAAGAATAAATGGGCGAAATCAGCGAGTAAGTCGGTAATCCAATCAGATAGGATGGCATCCCTCCAAACATCGAATTGGTCCAGAGTGCCAGATCCGAATGACTCCTGTTATATTCGCCGATCTCTTTTGCCATTCCGGTGGCGGTATTGGTATCGTGCTGGTTCAATTTCTTACCTTCCAGCTGAGGAGAAAAATAAATAGCAGGAAGGATCAGGAAAAGAAGAACCGCAACAAGATGCGGAAGGGCTTTTCTGACGAGTGTATTATCCATGTTTTCTGAAATTTTTATGATCGCAGACGGTTCAAAATAACTGGGCGAAGATATTAATCTTTAAGGGTATTTGTTTGCCAAATGCACTGTGAAGCGTTTATTTCTCGATTTTCAAGGCCTTCAAAAGATTCAGAAGGGTGAGTTTGTTCAGTAGTATCTGCTTTATTTCAATGAAAGCTCCAACTTTAAAAAGAATTGAAAGAAGGATTACCATTCCCATGAAGATGAAACTTTGGATTGTCAGGATAAGAAAATCGTTAAAATGAAAAAGGAGACCCAGACACCAGGCGGTGAGCGCACTCAATCCTGCAATTGTCATTCCTGGTATCAAATAAATGCATTGTTCCATGATGGTTAACCCAATTAATCTCTTGGAATACATGGAATTAATAAAAAGACTTAACCAATAGAAGACGACAATGCCGGCCAACAACACTTTAATGCCATAAATGGCTCCAAGGACTAGCAGCGGAGTAAACAAGAGGTATTTGATAATTTCTGTCCTTAGAAAAAGGTCCGACCTGCCTTTGATCTTCATGATGTTTTGGTTGATGATGAGCAAAGGAGATATGGCATAAGCAAAGCACAGGATCTGAAAATAGATGATCGATGGTATCCATTTGGCCCCAAGCAGGATGGTTAAAAGAGGCCGAGATACCGCAGCCAGACCAAACATGATGATAAAGGAGATGTACATGACTGTTTCTATCAGTTTTTTGATGCTCTGTCTTAGCCTTGCATTATCATACTGCATTTCCGATAGAACCGGGTAACTAACTTTATTCGTGATGGCACTGATGGAGGTGGCGGGCATGTTGCTGTATTGCTCGGCATTGGTATAATATCCAAGGGTGGAAACCGGATAATTTTTACCGATGATCATGTTGTAAAAACTCTTATAAATGGCAGCTACTACTGAAATAAGCAGGAGATTGGAGCCAAAAAGAAAATGTTCTTTTAAGATAACCTTGCTGTAGGTAAAGTTTGGTAACCAGCGATTGTAATACCAAAGAACTAAAGATCTGACTGCCTGATTGATGATAACTCTCCAAACAAGACTCCAAACACCGAATCCATAGATGGCCATTAAAATCGAAAGGATACCTGCTACCAATGTTCCAAGGACAGAAGATTTGGTAAGCGTTTTAAAATCAAGATTTTTAGTAATTATAGTTTGCTGGTTCAGGGTAAGTGAACTGATAATAATGGCAAGGGCCAGGACTCGGGTCAGATTGATCAGTTCTGGTTTCTCATAAAAATCAGCAATGTAAGGTGCTAATATCCAGATTACTACAAAAGCGACGATACCAATAACGATATTAACCCAGAAAATGGTGTTGTAATCGATTTCCGTGCAATTCTGCTTGCGGATCAGGGCCTGACTCAATCCGCTGTCGACAAAGACCTGGGCGATCGCGATGAAGATCGTAACCATACCAAGAAGTCCAAACTCATTGGGAGAGAGCAAACGGGCCAATACAATACCATAAAGGATCCCTTGCCCCTGACTGAAAAGCATTTCCAGGGAACTCCAGAAGAATCCGTTGACAGTTTTCCGTTTTAAATTGCTGACTCCCATACGGGGAAAGTAGGTGTAAAATATTGGCCAAAATTAAGCAATTTTATCATGTAAAATCTTAAGCCCGTGTAGTGTGACAGCCATTATTATCATTTTCAGACACTCCTGAAACACGAAGGACGGCTCACATTGATAAAAAACTATAATTTTGAAACATCATTGCATCTGAATATTATCGCATAAGGATATGAATAACAATTTGCCACTGGTATCTGTCATCTCGCCCACCTATAATCACGAAAAGTATATGGCTGATTGCATAGAATCAGTCATCGCTCAAACCTACGAAAACTGGGAGATGATTATCATCGACGATGGAAGCACAGATTCTTCCTATTCCATTGCCTGTGATTATGCCCGAAAGGATAAGAGAATTAAACCTTTTACCCAACAAAATGTTGGCATATTCAGGTTAGGGGAGTCCTATAATTTTGCCCTGGGCCAATCATCCGGGAAATACATCGCTATTCTAGAGTGTGATGATGTATGGTTACCACGAAAACTGGAAATACAGGTCGGGGTGCTGGAAAACAATCCGGAGTGCGTGCTTTCATGGGGCAAAGCCTTTAAATCTTCTGTTGATCTATCCAATTATCATTATATCGCTCCGACTAACGAAGAAGACAAACCGCTGTTTTTTAACAAACCGGCCGGTAGCTTCCTGAAACCTTTTATTTACAGGACAATAGTTCCTGCAATGACCATCCTGATCAGACGGGATGCATTAATTGCGATCGGTGGCTTCCTGCAGGGATTTAACCTGCCATTGGTAGATATTCCAACCACACTGGAACTGCTTATGAAAGGTGAATTTGCTTTTATCGACGAGCCTTTGGGTCATTGGAGAATCTCTCCCAGTCAGGTTACCAAGACTTATACCGCCGAGATGATTTCCGGACATTACTCAATGATTCAATCTGTTATGCAGAGATTCCCGCAAATTTTCGAAACGGCAGGACTTACAAAACCGGAGATAGATCTGCATTTCAAAAAGCGGCTAGTTAAAGGATATTCAAGTTCTGGCCGATATAAACTTATTCGCAAAGACTTTAAAGGAGCCCGCAAAGATTATCTGCGCTCAATTTTTTATTATGGTTTTCTGGAACCGATTTGGAAAATACGATCTATGGTCGGATATTTCTTTAGTTTGTTCAGGATGGATATCGAGTGGCTTGCCAAACTGATTGGCAACCCTACCTATAAATAAGTTAATCAATCAGAGTTTACTATTGTCCTAAGTCATGGAAAACAGACCCCTTGTATCGATCATTTCACCCACTTACAACCACGAAAAATACCTAGTTGACTGTATCGAATCAGTACTGGATCAAACCTATCCTAACTGGGAAATGATTATCCTCAACGATGGTAGTACGGATAGAACTGCGGAGATTGCTACTTCTTACCAGGATGCCGATAGCCGGATTAAGCTGATCAATCAGGAAAACGTTGGAATTTTCAGACTTTCAGAGACTTACAACAAAGGAATTTCTATAGCAAGAGGGGAATATCTTGCCGTTCTGGAGGGTGACGATTGCTGGGCACCCAATAAACTGGAGCTGCAGGTGGCTGCGTTTCAAAATGATCCTGATGCGGTTGTGTGCTGGGGCATGGCCAGGTGTGTCAATTCCGACAAGAGTCAGGTCTATTATATTTCCCCAAATTTGACTACCGTTGATGCCGGTTCATACAGCAATGATCCTGTTGGAAGTATCATGAATGTTATTCTCTACAGAAATTGCATCCCGGCCCTGACCATTATGATCAAAAAAGAAGCATTGATTCAAATAGGTGGGTTTAAACAACTTTATAATCTGCCACTTGTAGATCTTCCAACTCTATATGAGCTGGCATTGGCCGGCCGGTTTATTTTTATTCCGGAGCTGTTAGGGGATTGGCGCAACTATGCTGGTCAGGTGACCAAAACCTTCCCCGCTGTGATGTCGGAGGGTTATTACAGGATGGCAATTTCGTTTGTAAAGAACAATCAAAATGCAGACTTCCTTATGGTGGATTTAAAGGAGCTGGATCGATATTATGCGCATCGGATGGTGATCGCTTATGCCCGTTCGGGGAGGTACAAAATGATACGGAATGAATATGCCTCAGCACGGATGGACTATTGGAAGGCGATTGCAGGGAATGGCTTTGCGGAACCAGTGTGGAAACTCAGGGCGGCCGTTGGTTGGCTTTTTAGTATTTTTCATCTGGATGTTGAAGTGTTGGCAAGAATTTTGGGGAAGAAATCATATACTGAGAAGTGAGTTTGCCTGGGACAGGTAAAAACAGGCACAATCTCCATCCTCCATGCGATTGAGTCTTGCAGCTTCTTTCGAAAAATCTCTCATCTTCTTTTTTGAAAACATCGAAAAATCGTCCGAAAAAGGGAGACCCCGCAAGTATTTTTCGCTGCAGGCAAATTGGAAATAGGAGGAATCATACTCAACGCTGTCGATTTTCAATCCTGCTTGCCTGGCCAGCAACTGCATACTGCGGGAGGTATGCAGAAACAAGTGTCTGGGGGCATCCAGTGCAAACCAATGGGTGCGGTATTTGCGCCAGGCATGCGAGTTGGCAACAGGAATCCTGATAATGAGATTGCCTTCCGGCTTTAAAAGCTTGTTGATTTTGATTAATACCTGATCCGGGCGTTCCATGTGTTCAAAGGAATGGTGCAACATGATTAAATCGTATTGACCTGATATTTCGAACAGATCTTTTTTCAGAATTTTCAGGTTGTCGCTGATTTGAAGATCCTTCTCCAAAAAGGGGTCAATACCAGTCAGGCTCTTGAATCCGCTGCGTTGCATCGACAAAATGATCCGCCCGGAA
>DATCHD010000062.1:0-51029 GCA_036508555.1 Prolixibacteraceae bacterium | reverse complement strand
TATTCCTGTATTGCTTGAATTTCATATCGCAGCAGAAGAGAGCAAGTTTGGCCTGTCGCTCAGTGGGGCAGAAGAGATTTTAACTTCCGCAGAAATGGCGAGGATGAATAATGTCCGAATGTCCGGAGTGATGGGCATGGCCACTTTTACAGATGATGAAAAATTGATTAGATCTGAATTTGAGCATCTCAGATCTTTGTTCAATATAATTAAAGCGAAGTTTTTTCAGGGTTACGATCAGTTTTGTGAGATCTCAATGGGCATGTCAGATGATTTTCCAATCGCTGTTTCAGCCGGAAGCACCATGGTCAGAATCGGAAGCAAAATTTTCCATTAAACCCTTCACGAGATCCCCAAAATTGAAAATCAATTTTTTTTTTATAGCCTCTCCTGATTCTGCCCTTGGAATGATATCGAGCAATCCACGTAAAAGATACTGAAATTCAATCCGTTTTGCCAACAAGCAGCAACCAGTCGTTCCAGGATATCCAGGTCAGTTTCAATTTTAAAATCGCTGATAAGCTGATCTACTGGATCTTCACTCTTCAAATCAACAATTATTTACACAAGGGAATCTACGCGGGCTAAGCAGATATTCACTTGATAAAATGATGAGTTCGGAGGAAGGTTCCGGTATAAGAATCTGCACAGTCTGCCAGACCCTCAGGAGTCCCCTCATACAATTTATAGCCACCCTTTTCTCCTCCTTCGGGCCCCAGATCAATGACCCAGTCTGCCACTTTTATTACTTCCGGATTATGTTCAATAACCAGTACAGAATGCCCCCTTGAAATCAGCGAATTCATAGAATCAAGTAACTTCCGGATATCATGAAAGTGCAGTCCTGTTGTAGGTTCGTCAAAAATAAAAAGAGTCGCACCTTCCTTTTCTTTGGCCAGAAACGATGCCAGCTTAACACGCTGACTCTCACCACCTGATAAAGTACTCGAAGATTGTCCCAGGTGGACATATCCTAAACCTACATCCTGTAAAGGCAGCAATTTTTTGGCAATCTTCTTCCCCGTAGGTTTTTCATTGAAGAATTCAATTGCCTCATCTACTGTCAGTTCTAATATTTCATAGATGTTTTTGTTCCGGTAGTTAACATCCAGTACATCTGACTTAAACCGCTTCCCGCCACAACTCTCGCAGGTGAGCAGAATATCCGCCATAAACTGCATTTCAACCTTAATCTCGCCTTCACCCTGACAGGTCTCACACCTTCCGCCATCAATGTTGAACGAAAAATGGGAGGGGGTAAAACCGTTTATCCTCGAAACAGGTTGGTCTGCATACAATTTTCTGATCTCATCGTAGATTTTGAGGTAAGTTACCGGATTAGATCTTGAAGATTTCCCGATAGGGTTCTGATCGACAAATTCAATGGCAGTGATCCTGCTTAAATCACCTGATAATCCAGTATGGTCGCCGGTTTTTTCACCATAACCACCATAATGTTTTGTCAGTGCAGGGAATAATATTCGTTTTACCAGTGAAGATTTTCCGGATCCGCTTACGCCGGTGACAACCGTTAATGTGTTAAGTGGAAATTTCACATCGAAACCCTTCAGATTATTCTCTCTGGCACCCTTGACTTCTATGAAATTGTTCCATTTCCGGCGCCTTTCCGGTAGCGGAATTTTTTCTGCTCCAGTTAGATATTTCGCAGTTTGACTCACGGGATTCTTTATCAGTTCTTCATGCGTACCCTGGAAAACAACCTCTCCTCCATGCTGACCGGCAAGCGGGCCGATATCTATCAGGTAGTCAGCAGCCCGCATGATCTCCTCATCGTGCTCCACCACAATTACACTGTTCCCGAGTTGCTGAAGTTTTTTGAGTACCTTGATTAGTCTTCCGGTGTCTCTCGGATGCAGTCCGATAGAAGGTTCATCCAGGATATACATGGATCCTACCAAGCTACTGCCAAGCGAAGTAGCCAGGTTAATACGCTGTGATTCACCACCGGAAAGCGTAGAAGAAAGTCGGTTGAGGGTAAGGTATCCCAGTCCGACGTCGTATAAAAATTCAATTCTGTTGTTGATCTCAATTAGTAATCTATCAGCTATTAGCTGCTCTTTGTCAGTTAGTTCCAGCTGTTTGAAATAAACTTGTAATTCAGTAACAGGAAGGTTTACCAGTTCAGTTACCGATTTTCCTCCAACTTTCACGTAGGAAGCCTCCTTTTTGAGACGGGTTCCTTCACACTCCGGACAGATAGTCTTGCCTCTGTATCTTGACAACATAACCCTATACTGAATCTTATAAGTTTGCTCCTCAAGATGCCGGAAGAAATCATTCAATCCTTCAAAATAGGTATTTCCTGTCCAGATTAACCGCTTTTGTTCTGCAGTTAGCTCATAATAAGGTTTATGTATGGGGAAATCAAATTTTGATGAATGTATGATAAGCTGTTCCTTCCATTCACTCATCTTTTCTCCTTTCCAGCAAACAATCGCATCACCAAATACGGAAAGCGATTTATTGGGGACAACCAGATCTTCATCAATGCCAATTGTCTTTCCATAACCCTCACAGAGAGGACAGGCGCCAACCGGATTGTTGAAGCTGAACAGATGCATCGTTGGTTCCTCAAAAGTCATTCCGTCTGCTTCAAAACGGTTGGAAAATTTTTTCGATTCCACCCTGTTTTCAAGTTCTACACGGGTAACACATTCCCCTTTGCCTTCAAAAAACGCCGTCTGAACTGAATCTGCCAGACGGGACTCAAAATCATCATCATCTGAAACAGGCATCCTATCAATCAGAACATTAATCTCTTTGGGAATATTTTTGTATTGCCCCAGGTCGCTTATTTTCACAATTTCTTCATCCAGCTCCAGCCTTGTAAATCCCTGTTGCAGAAGTAATTCAGCTTCTTTTTCTAACGACCTGCCTTTCGTAATCTGAATGGGAGCAACGATTGTAAGCCTCGAACTAGCCGGAAAGGAACTCAAATAGCTAACCACATCTACTACCTCATGCCGTTGCACCATGATCCCTGAAACAGGCGAAAAAGTCTTTCCAATCCTGGCATAAAGAAGTTTGATGTAATCATAAATTTCGGTCGAAGTCCCTACCGTGGATCTCGGATTACGGGTATTTACCTTCTGTTCAATAGCGATCGCAGGCGGGATTCCCTTGATATAATCCACCTCCGGCTTGTCCATCCTTCCCAAAAACTGACGGGCATAAGAGGAGAGAGATTCAACATATCTGCGCTGCCCTTCAGCGTATAAAGTGTCGAATGCCAACGATGATTTTCCTGATCCGGAAAGGCCTGTAATCACTACCAGTTTATTCCTGGGAATCTTCAGGTCAATATTTTTCAGGTTGTGAACCTTTGCCCCTTTTATCTCAATATATTGATTTTTAAGATCTTCAGACATAAGAAACATTTTGATGATTGGATTTTCCAAACCGGTAAATTTATAAATACTTTCTACGTAAATTTTATTTCTTTTACATTTCGAAATTCTTTGACAACAGGTATCCTCTGAACGAATTGCGGAATATTAAAAGATTGTCAAATCTTTCAATTTGTGTGGGTACTTGAAGTTCTGTTTGAAATTTCTAGCTATAATTTGCGGTAAATTTGACTTTCATTGATTATGACTAAAAGCGCTTTACAAATTGAAAGAGCAAAGTATGCTCCAAAGATGCCAAATGCTTTGCATGGAAATGTGAAAATTGTTCTCGGAGAAGATACTGAATCTATTGGTGATCAGGAAGATATAAAGAAACTATTCCCGAATACTTATGGAATGCCTATCGTTACCCTGGTTGAAGGGGATGGAATCGATACCTCGAAAGTATTGAATGTCGGTGTAATTCTTTCCGGAGGACAAGCTCCCGGAGGCCACAATGTAATTTCCGGAACTTTTGATGCACTCAAGAAACTTAATCCATCCAATAGACTATACGGCTTTCTTGGAGGACCAAGTGGTCTGGTACTTCATAATTATATAGAGCTGACCCAGGATATCGTCGAAGAATACAGAAATACCGGTGGATTCGATATTATCGGTTCCGGTCGTACCAAACTGGAAGAACCTGAGCAATATGATAAGGGTTTGGAAATCTGCAAAAAGCTGTCAATCAATGCAATTGTCATAATTGGAGGAGACGATTCCAATACAAATGCCTGTGTCTTAGCAGAATACTATCTCCAGAAAAAAAGTGGTGTCCAGGTGATCGGTTGTCCCAAGACTATTGACGGCGATCTGAAAAATGAGATGATTGAAACATCCTTTGGATTTGACACCGCCTGTAAAGTTTATTCCGAATTGATCGGAAACATCATGCGCGATGCCACTTCAGCCAAGAAATACTGGCACTTCATCAAATTGATGGGCCGCTCAGCTTCTCACATTGGTTTGGAATGTGCTCTCCAGACGCAGCCCAATGTTTGCCTGATTTCGGAAGAGGTTGCTTTCAAGGAGCAGACCTTGCAGCAGATCGTTGATGATCTGGTCAGGACCATTTCAAAGCGTGCTGCAAATAATGAGAATTTCGGGGTAGCCCTTATTCCGGAGGGTCTGATTGAGTTCATTCCTGAAATGAAAATACTGATTTCTGAACTAAATGATCTTTTAACGGAAGGATCAGCATTCGCTGATGAATTTAATGCTATTTCTTCGGACGACGATAAACGGGATTTTGTGATTAAACACCTTACTGAAGCTTCCGCAAAAGTTTTCAAATCTTTGCCAAAAGGAATTGCTAAACAGCTGACACTCGACCGTGATCCTCACGGAAACGTGCAGGTTTCCAGAATCGAAACAGAAAAACTTTTGATAGAAATGGTTGAAAAGCAGCTGTCACACCTAAAGAAAATGGGTATTGTGAAAGTCAAATTTTCTGCACAAAACCACTTCTTTGGATACGAAGGTCGCTGTGCGGTCCCTTCAAATTTTGATGCAGATTATTGTTACTCACTCGGCCAGACTGCTGCATTTCTTATCGCTGACGGCAAATCAGGATACATGGCTTCCGTACGAAATACAACCGAACCTTCTGATAAATGGATCGCCGGAGGTGTCCCGATTACCATGATGATGAACATGGAAAGAAGGAGTGGCATAATGAAACCTGTCATTCAAAAGGCATTGGTGCGTATGGATGGTGCACCATTCAAAGCCTTTGCAGCAAAAAGAGAGGAATGGGCGATCAAGACCTCTTATGTTTATCCCGGACCGATTCAATATTGGGGACCAACCTCCGTTTGTGATGCAACAACAAAAACGTTGCAGCTGGAAGTGGCCAGACTCTGATTTTTCTTATTGGTTAACCAGGCAGACGGTATGACAGGCAACAATTCCTGCCGTTTCGGTACGTAACCTTGATTCACCCAGTGATACAGGAACATAACCCTGTTCGAGGGCAAGTTTTATCTCCACCGAATCAAAATCCCCTTCAGGGCCAATCAATACAAGTACATTCTTACCGGTCGAAAGTGAATCTTTGAACAATCGTTTTTCACCAGCGTCACAATGAGCAATAAATTTGTCGCCCTCGAATGATTGTCTAATAAAATTCTTTAATGGAACAGGTGGAGTCAGTTCGGGTAAAAATAATTGACCAGACTGTTTGATGGCTGAAATCAAGATTTTTTCAAGACGTTCTGTCTTAATTTCCTTCCTTTCAGAATGTTGACAAATAATTGGAACGATACGATCAATCCCGATTTCAGTTGATTTTTCAAGAAACCATTCAAAGCGATCAATGTTTTTTGTAGGTGCTATTGCTATGGTAAGATGATACAAGCGATCACCCTGCCGTCTTTCCTCGTCTAGAATTGTAACCTGGCAGGCGTTCGAATCAGGGTTTTCAATGATGGCATGGAACCTTGAACCTTTTCCGTTCATGACCAAAATCGGATCGCCCTTTTTTAGTCTTAACACTTTAATACAGTGTCTTGATTCTTCTTTGTTTAATGCGATTGAACCCTTTGACAGATCAGAAACAAAAAATATATTCATGGTCTTTTGATGTTTTCATATTCAACTTTCCGGGAGATTCTAAACAATTATAAAAATGGCGTACTATGTTAAAATATTGTAAAATAACCCAAAAAAAAGTTGTATATCTTTTCAAACTTCTGTTAATTTGTGAAGTCTAATACTGATATTCTAAATAAACATAATATCTATCAATTTTAATACATCAATTATGAAAAAACTTAGCTTAGTCCTTATATCCCTCTTTGCAGGCTATGCTCTGCTATTTGCTCAGGAAAAAGGCGATAAATTACCTTATAAAAATTGGGAAATTGGAGTAAATGCCGGCGTGGCAAATTTTGCGGGTTCTACAAGCTTATCAAAAGATGCAATGCTCAAACATTTCAATGACTTCAGTAATGATATGGGTCTTGGTTATGGCCTTAACGTTAAAAAGAATTTTACCCATGTTTTTGCATTGGAAGGAGCTTTTGAGGGTGGTACTTTGACTGGAACACCAAAAGCCGGAATCGTATTTGATAATTACCCCGTAAGCCCATATAAAGCTTACAAGACTGGTATTAAACAATTTGCGTTGAACACGGTCTGGAATATGAATAACCTGTTTTCTTCAAATAAATTCGACCGGAAATTTTATTGGTATACCAAAATTGGTGCCGGTATTACAAATGTCAATAACATAGAATTTACCGATGCAACAGTAATGGATCCCTGGAGATTCTGGACAATACCTGTTGGAACAGGTATTGCATTCCGCTTGTCTGATAATGTTAAACTTGACATCGGCACCCAGTTGAGTTTGGTCAATTCCAGCCGCCTGGATGGAGTCAATCAGGGTGGACCAGTTCCAGTTCCGAGATCTGGTTTTCTGATCGGTCAGATCCGTGAGCAATATTTGTATACACATGCCGGACTTTCCTTCATGTTAGGCAAGAAACCAGTAAAACCTGCTCCTGTTGTTGAAGCTCCAAAGCCGCAGCCAAAACCGGAACCAAAACCAGAGCCAAAACCGGTTCCTCCTTCTCCTCCGAAACATGTAACCCCATCCTGCGTTGGACAAATTTTCAAAGTGTATTTTGCATTCGACAAATGGAATTTGAATCCAACCTCCATCGCTGAATTGGATCGTTTGACAAAAGAAATGAAAGACAATCCATCTGTTAACCTTGAAATGAAGTCTCACACAGATAGCAGGGGACCAGCAAGTTACAACATGAAACTTTCAGAAAAGCGTGGAAAATCCGTTCTTGACTACCTGACTTCAAAAGGAATCAGTGCATCAAGAGTTAATGCTCAGGCATTCGGTGAAACACAACTGGTCAACAAATGTAAAGACGGTGTGAAGTGTACTGAAGCTGAACACGCTCTTAACCGTAGAACAGAAACTTTGGTTATTGAATAATCGATTTTCGAAATAATTTTGGAAGCCGTCTCTGAGCACAGGGGCGGCTTCTGTTTTTTGAACCTATTTGAATTTATCGTTAAAATAGTGCCAGGAATGGTTTATTATGCGCCAATTTTTATGATCTTTGTTGGCAATAATCACCTTTACTAAAATTTTTCAAGATGCTGAAGATTCAAACGCTTAATAAGATTGACCATGAAGGTCTGCAGATTTTTCCTGCATCCAAATACGAAATTTCCGGTGAAATCGCTTCTCCTGATGCCATTCTCCTTCGTAGTTTCTCGATGCACGAAATGGACCTTCCCGCTTCCCTTAAAGCTGTTGCAAGAGCAGGAGCCGGTGTAAATAACATACCAATTGATCGTTGTACTGAAAAGGGTATTGTAGTTTTTAATACTCCCGGAGCCAATGCGAATGGTGTTAAAGAATTGGTAATTGCTGGAATGTTATTGGCTTCCAGGGATATAACAGGTGGAATAGCATGGGCCCAGACGCTGAAACCCGAAGGTGACAAAGTACCCGCTTTGATAGAAAAAGGAAAAGCTGCTTTTGGCGGAATCGAGCTAAAGGGTAAAACCCTTGCAATAATTGGACTGGGAGACATTGGAGTTTTGGTTGCTAATGTAGCTATGTCTTTGGGAATGAAAGTGATAGGTTTTGATCCTTTTATCACAGTAGAGAATGCCTGGAAACTGGATCATAGTATTGTCAGATCGGAGAGCATCGAAGGCTGTCTTGCACAAGCGGATTTTATCACTTTGCATGTGCCACTCATGGGTGAAACCCGTGGCCTGATTAATTCAGATAAGATTTCCATGATGAAGGATGGCGTCAAAATATTGAACTTCGCGAGAGGAGAACTTGTTGCGAACAATGATCTTATTGCAGGCATTGAGCGCAAAAAAATTGCCTGCTATGTGACTGATTTCCCCGATGCATCCATGTTGGGAGTACCTGGAATTATCCCAATTCCACATTTGGGTGCATCTACCAACGAGTCTGAAGTTAACTGTGCAATCATGGCCGCCAACCAATTAGTTGATTTCCTGGAGAACGGGAATATCCGTAATTCTGTTAATTTTCCAAAAACGGTGATGGACAGGACGAGTTGCCAGAGGATTATCATTGCTAACCGTAACATTCCTAATATGGTAAGCCAGATCACAGCCATTCTTGCTCAATACAATATCAATATTTCCAATATGTTGAATCGCAATAAAAATGAAGTGGCTTACAACATCATCGATACCGACTGCTGCGATATCCCCGGTGGCTTGGGAGAGAAAATTTCAGCTATTGAAGGTGTAATGATGGTTCGAATATTGTCTTAAAAATAAAATCTTTTACCCTGCTAAATTCTTATAATGAACAATACTATTACCAACAAGGCAGCTGATAACATCCGAATTTTGTCTGCAGCGATGGTTGAGAAATCAAACTCAGGACATCCGGGAGGTGCCATGGGTGGAGCTGATTTCATCAACATTCTCTATGCTGAGTTTTTGAACTATGACCCAGTTGATATGAGTTGGCCTTTCAGGGATCGGTTCTTCCTGGATCCAGGTCACATGTCTCCAATGCTTTATTCAGTTCTGTCTCTCGGTGGACATTTTTCAATGGATGATCTAAAAAATTTC
Source organism: Prolixibacteraceae bacterium (assembly GCA_036508555.1). Lineage (GTDB taxonomy): Bacteria > Bacteroidota > Bacteroidia > Bacteroidales > Prolixibacteraceae > CAINVV01. Next base: position 42,027 of record DATCHD010000062.1, on the reverse strand, counting down.
CGCCAGTGGGGATCAGTTACACCTGGTCATCCGGAAGTGGATGTTGAACGTGGGGTCGAGAACACCTCCGGACCACTCGGACAAGGTCATGCCATGGCGATTGGAGCTGCCATCACAGAACGCTTTATGGTGGCTCGTTTTGGAGAGTGGATGGCTCATAAAACCTTTACATTTATATCTGACGGAGGCGTGCAGGAGGAGATTTCACAGGGGGCCGGTCGACTGGCTGGTCATCTTGGGTTAAATAATCTGATCATGTTCTATGATTCAAACGATATACAGCTGTCCACTGAGACAAAATCAGTTACCTCAGAAAATACTGCTGCCAAATACAAGGCATGGAACTGGAATGTATTGGAAATCAATGGTAATGATGCAGAGGCAATTCGATCAGCTTTAAAGACTGCCTTGAAGGAGAAAAGTCGTCCATCGCTGATTATTGGCAAGACCATCATGGGCAAAGGGGCTGTCAAAGAGGATGGTTCAAATTTTGAACGTCAATGCTCTACTCACGGTCAACCGTTGTCACAGGCGGGTGCCTCATTTAAGAAAACGATCCGGAATCTGGGCGGTGATCCTGAAAATCCTTTTGTTATCTTCCCGGAAGTGGCTGATTTATATAAGAATAGAATTGATTATTTGTCGAAATGGGCAGATGAGAAGAATTTGGAAGAAGATCAATGGGCCGCTGCTCATCCGGAGTTGGAAGAAAAACTGGAGAGGTTCCTTTCAGGTGAGGCACCGGATTTTGACTACTCCACGATTGTTCAGAAACCTGGCGCAGCGACAAGAAATGCTTCAGCTACTGTCTTAGCTGCCTATGCCAAGGGCGTCGAAAACATGATCGTCTCTTCTGCCGACCTTTCCAATTCAGATAAAACGGATGGTTTTCTTAACAATAGCCATGCCTTTACCAAAGGCGATTTCTCAGGTGCATTCCTTCAGGCCGGAGTGAGCGAGCTTACCATGGCTTGCGTGATGAACGGAATGGCGCTGCATGGTGGTGTTATCCCTGTTTGCGGGACATTCTTCGTCTTTTCTGATTATATGAAGCCTGCTTTGCGTATGTCTGCCCTGATGCAGCTTCCTGTTAAGTTCGTGTGGACCCACGACGCTTTCAGGGTAGGAGAAGATGGACCAACACACCAACCTGTTGAGCATGAAGCACAACTAAGGTTGATGGAGCAGCTCAAGAATCATCACGGAGATAATTCTGTGCTGGTTTTAAGACCGGCTGATGCCAGTGAAACAACGGTTGCATGGCAGTTGGCATTGAAAAATACTACCACCCCAACCGCACTCATATTTTCACGCCAGAATATAAAAGATCTTCCGGCTGCTACCAACAGACAGGAAGAGGCAAAACAGCTGTCCAAGGGTGCGTATATAGTTGAAGATTGCGAAAATCCTAATGTAATACTGGTAGCTTCCGGCTCAGAAGTTGCTACACTCATTGAGGGTGCCGGTTTGCTGAGAGGACGTGATGGTAAAAAGGTAAGGGTGGTTTCTGCACCCTCAGAAGGTCTTTTCAGGGAACAGGACAAAGCCTACCAGCAAAAAGTATTGACTCCAGGCGTGCCAAAATTTGGCCTGACTGCTGGATTGCCATCCACCCTGCGTGGTTTGGTCGGCGATGCAGGGGCAGTGTGGGGATTGAACTCCTTTGGTTTCTCTGCTCCATATCAAGTGCTTGACGAACAGCTCGGATTCACTGCTGAAAACGTCTATAAACAGGTAAATATTCTGTTGAATTGTTAGCTTTTCTTAAATAGGAATCCGACTTTTGAAATATTTTCGATGACAATGGCCGGATCGTCCTGAATGTACTTTCTGAGCTTTGAAATATAGACATCCAGACTTCTGCCGGAGAAATAATCACTGTTTCCCCAGATTTTGTTGAATATTTCTTCCTGTACCATTTGTCGAATGAATTATATTTTTCGTTAATTTTGAACCAAATAAATAATAAAATTGATTCACTTATAATAAAATTGATTCATTATGAAAAAGTTAGCCCTTGTTTTGACTTTTGTATTTGGTGTAGCCATGATTGCGCCTGCATTCGCAAAAGACCCTGCAAAGAAAGAAGTTAAGAAGGAATGTACCATGACTTGTGCCAAAGATGGCAAAGCTGCCTGCTGTGCTGCAGCTGGGAAAAATGGTAACGCCCCTTGTCCAAAAGCAGAAGCCGCTGCAAAAGCCGCTGCAAAAACAATCAAAAAATAATTTACCATCAGGTATACAATAAAAAAGGAGGCCGCAAGCCTCTTTTTTTATTGTATAAAACTGAATTTAAACAGGATATGATCCTTCGAATGATTCGTGAATAATTGCCGGATAGTGTCTAAATGGGATCCTGCGACTGCAATTGATTGTACCGGATCAGATTTTTGGCCATTCCGTTAAAGATGAAAAGATGAAACGGAAGTTCGGCATACCAGTACAGCCTTCCGGCTACTCCAACCGGACGGAAGGTGGCAGTTTGCTGAAGATAAGGTTTCTTGCTTTTCTGTATGATTTTGAACTCCAGCCAGGCTTCTCCGGGTACTTTCATCTCCGCGTACAAGAGAAGTCGCCTGTTTTGTTTGTCTGCCACCAAAACACGCCAAAAATCCAGCGTATCACCAGTATGAATCGTATCCGTATTGGTCCTGCCCCTTCTCAATCCAACGCCTCCCCACAATTTATCCAGATGACCTCTGATATCCCAAAGCCAGTTTCCATAATACCATCCTCTTTCCCCGCCGATCGACCACATATTATGAAGTACCTGATCCACACTGGTAGTAATTTCCATTCGTCTGCGGTCTTTGTAACATCCTGCAGAGGGTACTTTCAGATGCTGAAGTAATGAATTGTCTTCATAGCTTGAAACCAGGGAATCCTTCCAGCTCGATACAACATTGTTCTGTTTAATTCGCTGAAAAGCAAGCTTTACGGCTTCCCGGTAGGTGAGAAGGTGAATATTCAAAAGTTGGTCCAGATCATTTTGTTGGGGAATGATCTCTTTCATCATACTATTCACTAGATTCTGAGCCAGCTTGTAGGAAGTAGAGGTGATTAAAAAAAGCCAGTAAGAAGAGAACCTGGGAGCCATGAAGGGAACAGTCAGTATGTACCTTTTCATTCCCCTGACTTCTGCAAACTGAAGAAGCATTTCCTTGTAGCTTAAGATGTCCGGACCGCCGATTTCATAAGTTTTATTGAAAGTTTCTTCTTTTAACAATACTCCTGTCAGATATTCAAGCACGTTTCGGATGGCAATTGGCCGGGTCTTTGTACGGATCCATTTTGGGGCAACCATAACAGGCAGCAGCTCAACTAAATCCCTGATAATCTCGAAAGATGCGCTGCCGGAACCGACAATGATTTCCGTCTTTAGCGAAGTAATAGGTATTCCGCTGGACTTTAAAATATTTTCGAAATTGTTTGTTAGTCCGGGTTTTCTTGAACGCTCGCTGGTTATGTTTCCCAGGTAAATGATTTGTCTGACAGACGTTTGCTTAATTAGCCGGACAAAATTAAGGGCTGAAATCTCTTCCTGCAGTCCGGCGTCATCTGCCTTTCTTCCCATCGAATTAAGAAGAAAATAGGCAGCATCAATATCTTTAATGGGTTCAGAAGAAGTGAACTCATGGAGAAAATCCACTTCAAAGAGCGTGATGTTTGGATGTTTGTAAATTCCGCCGCCAGGAAATCTGTTTTTGTCACGAACACAGCAAATAACCTCATGTCCCAGCTCCAGTAGGACCGGGATTACCCTTTTGCCGATGTATCCGGTTGCACCTGTTAGCAGAATCTTCATTGAATGCGATTTTCCTGGTACAATTATCTAGTTTTTGGCTGCCAATATTTTTTTCAGATTCTTTCTCCTGCGGTTTTTGATCCGAATAATATAATCCATATAATACAAAGCCGGTACGAATAGCAGGGTAAGGAAAGTAGCAAAGCTCAAACCGAAGATGATCGTCCAGGAGAGCGGTCCCCAGAACGCAACATTATCGCCACCAAAATAGATGTGAGGATTGAATGATGAGAACAGCGTTTGGAAGTTGATGTTCATTCCTACAGCCAGAGGTACTAATCCAAGAATGGTGGCTGAAGCAGTTAAAACCACAGGTGTAATCCTTGTTTTTCCAGCCTGAACGATTGCGTTCCGTGTCTTCATTCCACGTTTCTTCATTTCGTCGCAGAACTCGACAATTAATATACCATTCCTTACCACGATTCCACCGAGTGCAACGACTCCTAATCCGGTCATCATGATAACCATATCCATATGGAAGAATATCATCCCCAATAACACGCCAATAATGCTGAAGATTACCTCACTCAAAATGATGATAGACTTACTGACTGAGCCGAACTGGGTAATCAGGATGAAGAATATTAATCCCAACGCGATAATCATTGCCCGCATAAGAAAAGCTGTAGTCTCTGCCTGTTTTTCCTGTTCACCTGTAAGTTTAATTGATGTGCCCGGTTGAATAGGGAAATCCTTGGCTAAGGCTTTGATCTTTGGGACGATATCATTAGGTGAATATCCTGATAAGACATTTGAATAGACTGTTATTACTCTTTTTTGATCCAATCGCTTGATACCTGCATAGGAGCTGGAATAATGAATCTTCGCGACGGTCGAGAGCGGAATTGTTCTGATCTGTCCAGAATTCATATCCCGGTAAGTAATGACCAGGTTAATCAGTGAATTGATATTCTCGCGGGTTATTTTTGAATAGCGCAAGGTGATTGGGAACTCATCTTCATCCTGCTTAAACTTGGATATTTCTTTGCCAAAAAGAGCGGTTCTGAGTTCCATACCGATCTGACCTGTTGAGAGGCCGACCCTTTGTGCTCTGTCACGGTCAATTTCTATTATTATTTCAGGCGAATTGAGTTCAAAATCGGTCTTCAATTCTTCGATGCCTGGGATATTCAGTGAATCCAGGTAATTACGAAATCTGAATGCGTCAGTCACCAGATCATCCATATTTTCGCTGGTAATTTCAATGTTGACAGGCTGACCTGTCGGTGGGCCCATTTTTGATTTTCCAACTGTGATTACCGTTCCAGCAATATCTCCAACGGATTTTCTGATTTTTTCCATGTATTTTGTGGTGGAAATACCGGTCGTCCGGTATTTGCTTTCAATAAAGTTAATGGAAATCTTTCCTTTGTTAAATGGTTTGCCCGCACTGGTAAAACCTTCTTCATCGGCTCCGATGGTGATGTTGGAAATTACAGATTCAACATCCGGATTGTGCTGTCCGATTGCCTCATAGACTCTGCGTTCGGCTATCCTGGTTACACTGTCGGTCACATTTTGATCGGTACCACCGGGCATTTTGATATAAACCATTACGCTGTTAGGATCGCTGTTTGGAAAAAAGAGTACCTGGGGTTTGACTATTGCAGTCAGCATTACCGTGAAGAAAAAGAGGACGATCATGCCAACCAGCATCCAAAGCGGACGGAATCCATACAAGATCCATCGCAACAGGCGTTCGTATGCAGCCATCATTTTTGGCCAGAATGTTTCCTGGAAAGACTTAATCCAATATCGAATCGCATAATGGTAGAGGAAGACCATCAGAATAGTGAATACCAAGAGGTTGGCTATTCCAAATGACTTGAACAAGTAGAAAATAATTGCCAGTCCAAAAATGCCCCACAGTACTTTTTTTGCATTTTTCCATTCGGTTTTCTCGTCTGAATCGAATTCGTGCGCCATAAAAGAAACTGCAAAAACCGGATTGAAGATGTAGGCGACGAACAGGGAGGCAAATAGGGTAATTATCAGTGTAACTGGAAGATAGTGCATGAATTGACCGACAATTCCTGGCCAGAAGGCCAAAGGAAAGAAAGGGGCCAGGGTAGTAAGTGTTCCTGAAAGAATCGGGAGGAAGACTTCACCTGCCGCGAGCTTGGCGGCTACCCTGATATCCGGATTATTCTGATGCATCCGGTGGGTATTCTCAATTACCACGATGGCATCGTCCACAACTATTCCAAGGGCAAAAATGAACGCAAACATGACAATCATGTTCATCGTAAAGCCAATGTTTGGAATGATAAGGTAGGCGATTGCCATGGAGAGAGGCACCGACAGTCCGACAAAGAAGGCATTGGTGAATCCCATGAAGAACATCAAAACGATGGTTACCAGAATGAATCCAATGATAATCGTGTTGTTAAGTTCTTCGAGTGTGTTCCGGGTAAAACGGCTCTGATCGCCAGTGACTGTCATGGTAAGATCGGAAGGTAATTCCTTCCCCTTGACGTCGTCAACAATTACCTTGATCTGATCGGAGGCGTCCAGGAGGTTTGCTCCGCTTTTCTTTATTACGTTGAGGGTGATTACATTCTTGCCATCCAGACGGGCGAAGCTTTCCTGTTCCTTGAAATCGTCCTTTACTTCCGCCAGATCGCTTAATTTGATGTAAGCGCCACCGGATGCATGGACAACAATGTCACGGATGTTCTGAACATTTTCAAACTGACCTTTGAGCCTGACCGAATTCTTGGTTCCGTTTTGGGTAATGGTACCCCCGGAAATCGTCAGATTCTCCCTGGAAACGGCACTTTCGATGTCTGCAAAAGTGACTTTGGCGGCCTGCATCTTAAAAATATCGGCATTGATCTGGATCTCGCGTTCCAGCGCGCCAACGATGTCAACGCGTGTAATTTCCTTCACACCTTCAATTTTATCCTGAACGATCTCGGCAAATTTTTTCAGTTTGTCGAGGTCATAATTACCGGAAATATTGATGTACATGACCGGAAACTCGGCCAGGTTAACGTCCATGATCTGAGGCTGGTCGGGGAGATCACTCGGCAAATCTCTTTTTGCTATATCAACGGCATCTCTTACCCGTTGTTTGGCAGACTCGACTTTTATGCTCGGATCAAACTCGACAATGATAGAGGAGAAATCCTGAACAGAATTACTGGTGATTTTTACTACATCGGCAATGGATTTCAATTGTTTTTCTATCGGACGTGTAATCAGGTTTTCAATGTCAACTGGTGAGGTGCCAGGGTATGGTGAATTGACAATGATATAGGGTATTACGACTTCAGGGAATTGTTCCTTTGGAATCTGGTAATAGTTTAGCAATCCCAAAATGGAGATAATAAAAGCAAGCACATAAACACTCGTCTTGTTATCAACAGCCCAACTGGTTGCAAAAAATTCTTTGATAAAAAATTTATCTTTTGACATAATATAGTTTTTTGTCTATTAGAAAATGACAGGTGATCCTTCTTTCAGATTCTGAAATCCCGCAGTAATCACCTGATCACCAGCACTCAATCCAGAGATGATCTCTGTTTCGCCATTATAATCCATTCCTGTGGTTATTTTTTTGCGGACGGCGGTATTTTTATCTCCGTCTTTTGCTACCAAATAGACAAATTTGCCATCCTGGTTACTTTGGATAATATTTACTGGCAAAATGAGCGTGGATTCATTGGAATAATCTTTAATCTTAATATAAGCAATCATGTTGGCACGAAGTTCTACCCCTTTTGGGGAAATCCTGCATTCAACTTTGAAAGTACGATTGGTGGGATCAATGAAACGGCTTGTAAAACTTAATTTTGTCTCAATTTCCTGTCCGAGATCGGGGAAACGAACGAAGACCTGGTTCCCGTTTTTGATTCGTGAAGCGAAATTTTCTGAAATATCAGCCGTAATCTTCGCAGAAGACATGTTGATCACGCGGATGGCCGAAGTAGGAAGTCCCGGTGAAGCAAGTTGACCAACTTTTAGTGGAACGTTTTCGACAGAACCGCTGATGGGAGATATGATGCTGGCCATGGATATTTGTTCCTGAAGGGTCTTTATGCGTCTTTCGAGTGATTCTTTGCCGCTTTTTGCCTGAAGAAACTGCACCTCGCTGCCAATTTTCTTATCCCAGAGGTTCTTTTGTTTTTCAAAGATGATGTTGGCCATATCCAGCTGGGTTCTGACCTCTTCGACTGATTGTTTCAGCACCTGGGCATCCAGCGTTGCAAGGATATCTCCTTTTTTGACATTCGAGCCCTCCTTAACGAAGACATTCGTTACGACTCCGGCCACTTGCGGACTAACGGATACATTCTGGTCACCATCTACCAATCCCTGAATTTCAACGAAGTGATTAAATTGTGAAGTTGCTAATTTCTGAACCTTTACAGGTACAGCTTTTTCAGTTTTTTGCTGATTAGGATTAATTTCAGCTTCGAGTTTGGTAATTTTCGTATTCAGGATTTCGCGTTCAGACTTGAGTTTTTCCACCTGGGATTTTTTGTCACCGTTTTGTGAGCAGGCGACTAGCGTGGCTAAAATTACCAGCGTAAGAAGTAAATTTTTCATATTATTTATTGTTTATTAATTTCCTGATTGATGTTGAATATTTTTTCAAGTTTTGATTTGGCAGTTGCCAGGTCGTATATGCTTTGATAATAGTTTGTTAGGCTTGTGAGATATTGGTTTTGAGTATTTGTCAGATCCATACTTGTTGAGACTCCGTTTTTGTATTTCTCCAATGTTCGCTGGTATATCTGATCTGAAAGCGAAAGGCTCTTCTTTTGAATTTCAAATTTTTCATATTTGAGTTTCAAATCTGTCTGAGTCTGATCGGCTTGTAACATCAGATTGTTAAATACCAGTTTCTTTGTATTGTTCATTTTTTCAATGGCCAGTTTCTTTTGGGAAACAGAAGCCATCCTTTGACCACTGCTGAAAATCGGGAAGCTCAGATTGATCCCGAGGAGATCCTTCATTGCAAAATCGAATGACGGCTTTTTAGCTTTTTCTGTGTGGTTCCAAAATCCTGAAATAATAGGTAAATATGCAGCAAGCGCATTTTGATATTCCAATTTTGAAAGTGCAGATGCCGTATTTATCATTCGGTAATCGATATTTTTTTCTATGTTAAAAGATTGGCTCATCAGTGGTGTGAATGTGACTGGCAGAGGGCTGTTGGCTTCAAGTGTCTCTGTGAGTTTAACATTGACATTGATATCGAGGCCGAGGATGATTCTGAAAAGCCTGTAACCAATATCAAGGTTACTTTCGACCTGATTAATAGCATTCATCAGGTTATTGGTAGTCAGTTCGAGCTGGTCAACATCGGTCTTTTCAACAAAACCCTGTTTGTTCATTTCGGTGATTTCGTAAGCTGTTTTCTTTACGTTATCCAGACTCTTTTGAAGATTTTTCAGACTCTCTTCTCCTACCAGAATCACGTAATAGGTATTAATGACAGATTCATTGACATCCAGGATCGTCTTTTCCGTATTCTCGCTCGTTTGTTGGTATAGCGTTTTTATTGCTTTTAATCCTACCAGATAAGAGCCGTTGAAAATCAACTGGGAAGCAGTGAAGTCGAAAGTTACATTGTTTTTAACCCCCAATTCGATCGCTGGTGTTCCGGGTCCCAAGGTGCCAGGAGGGAGAGAAGGAACTACCGGAAGATATTGATAGGTACCTTTAGAGTCGATATGAGGTAGCCCGATAGCTGTTGTCTCCCATATTTTCTTTCTGGCAATTTCCATATCAATAGTAGAATTCCTGATGTTGGCATTGTTTTCCAGTGCAATTCGCCTGGCTTCCGGAAGCGAAATTCGCATTGTATCCTGAGCCTCACTTTTCATGTTAGTAAAAAGGAATAAGGATATGGCCATTAATAATATGTAACGATTTGATAATGACATAGATGTTACTTTTTTATGGTTTTTATATACTCAATTATTTCATTTTTCTTAGACTCGAAGAAAGCCAGACCGGCTGGAGTAGAGATGGCCCTGATATGATTTTCGAATAACACTTCAAATAGTTGAAGAAAGTTGATATCAAGCGTTTTACAAATGTCAGAGTCATGAAGCTCGATAAAACTATTGAGATAAATGGTGGCAACTAAATCCACATTGATATCATCCCTGTAGATCTTTTCGGCTATACCCTGACGTATGTTGATCTTCATTCCTTCGAAAACGAAGACGCGTTTCTTCTCAACATAGGATTCAAAGATTTGAGGATAGTATTTTTCCATCTCGAAACGAATCATTGGATTGATCTTTTTTATCTCTTCATGTATCAATTGACTGATTTTTAGGAGTTTTTCTATTGCATTAATTGGGTGTTTTCCAATTGCCTCGCTAATTTGTTCTAATCTGATTTCCTCATTGAGGAATACTTTTTCAACCAGTTCTTCCTTGTTCTTTACAAACGTGTAGAGCGTTTTCTTAGAGATGCCCAGACTCCGACTCAACTCATCCATGTTGAGGTTTTTCAGACCATACTTATAGAAAAGCTCTTTGATTGGTCCAATGAAATCATTAAACCTTTCATTTTGCTCATCTGCTTTTATCATATTTGGCATTTTTTAATTTTAGGTGCAAAGATAGGAAACAATTTACACACAAAACGTTTCTATGTGTTAAGTGTTTCTTAATTCTTATTAAGTATTTTGAAGTTTTTCATGTTTGCAAACAATTTTTCTAAAGATTTATGAAACTATTATCTTTGAAAAAAATATAAATGGTAGAATGGGACGAATAATGGCCATCGATTACGGGAAAAAGAGGGTAGGAGTGGCTGTTACCGATCCTTTACAACTTATTGCGAATCGCCTGGAGACTGTAAATGCTGAACATATCTGGCGGTTTCTGGACAACTATTTTTCAAAGGAAGAGGTTGAGCTTGTTCTGGTTGGATATCCGGTTCAGCTAAATAATCAGCCATCAGAGGCTTTGAGATATATTAATCCGTTTTTACAAAAATTTCAGCAAAAATATTCGAAAGAGATCAGACTTGTTGATGAGAGATTTAGTTCAAAGATGGCCTTTCAATCCATGATAGACGCTGGTTTGCGCAAGACGCAAAGACAGGATAAGGGAACCATCGACGGAATAAGTGCAACCATTCTCCTTCAATCTTTTCTTGAACAAAAAAAGTACAAATAAATTATGATTTTACCTATCACTTTATACGGAGACCCGGTATTGCGAAAAGTTGCCAAAGATATTAATCTTGATGATGAAGGTTTAAGCGAATTGATAGAAAACATGTTCGAAACGATGTACAGTGCCGAAGGCGTTGGACTGGCTGCCCCTCAGATTGGACTACCCATCCGATTGTTCGTTGTAGACTTATCTGTGTTAAGTAAAAAGGAACCTTCCCTGGAAGGATTTAAAAAAGCATTTATTAATGCTAAAATTATTGAGAGGAGTGGCGATGAAGAGCTCATGGAAGAGGGATGTTTAAGTATTCCAGGCATTCATGAGGAAGTTTACCGCCAGGAGCATATAAAAATGCATTACCTTGATATCGAGGGAAATAAATATGAGGATGAGTATTCCGGATACCTGGCAAGAGTCATTCAGCATGAATATGATCATATCGACGGAGTCATGTTTACCGACCATTGCTCGCCCTTGCGAAAGAGGCTGCTGAAACGTAAATTAACAGACATTTCAAAGGGCATTACTTCCGTTACCTACCGGGTGAAGCCTCCCAGAATTTAAACCAGAACAATTTCCTTTTTTGTCAGGAATGCCGTAACTTGATATGAATATCTCATATCATGTCCCGTATTGGTTCCCAACTGGCCAGTGCTCCTTTTATCCGTTTGCTTTTTCCGCTTTGTATTGGAGTTTGTTTTCCGTTTAAGTTAGACTGGATTCTACCTTTTTATGAAGCTGTATGTATCTTATTGATCCTGATTATTCTTCTGACATTCAGAAAGATAGATTTCTATCGGCAACATTTGTGGGGTGTTTTGCTTTTACTGACCATCTTCTTCTTTGGTGTTTTCAGGACCGCTGATCAAATTCGGATTTACCCCAAACTTCCTGATCAACAATATTTTGCACTTCTTGATGATTACCCTGGAGAAAAGGAGAAATCCTGCATGGTGATGGCTCAGCTCGTCGGCGTAGATCAAGAAATTTTGATTTATCTGCCCAAGACCATTGAAGCAAAATCTGGCATACCGGGAGACATCTTAAGTTTCAACGGACAACCTGAATTGATCAAAAATGATGGAAACCCTTTCGAGTTTGATTATCAGGGCTATTTGCACAACAGGAAGATAGGATACCGGATTTTCCTGAAAGAGGGCAGTTTTAACCTTGTAAAAGGAATAAGTCGACAGAATATATTTCATAAAGCCTTGATATTGAGGGCGAAATTAATGGAATACCTGGATCGGACGGGTATCGAAAGTAACAATGTTCATTTGATCGGTTCTATTTCATTTGGTGCAAGAGACGAAGTAGACAAGGAGGTCATTCAATCCTTCACTAATACAGGGGTAATTCATGTATTGGCTGTATCAGGTATGAACGTGGGTCTGATCTTTGTGATTCTCAATCTGATTTTTGGTTTTCTTAAATACGGGAAGGCAGGTAATGTTCTGTACACCCTCATCATACTCATGGGAATATGGACCTATACCCTGATAACAGGAATGTCTGCTTCCATCTTGCGTGCGGCCCTGATGTTCTCATTTTTAATCCTGGGAAAACTTTTTAACCGTGATTCCAATATTTTCAATTCCCTTGCGGTGTCTGCTTTTTTCCTCATTGCCTGGGATCCGGCCATCATCAGAGATGTTGGGTTTCAACTCTCTTATGCGGCAGTGTTGTCGATCGTTGTTATTCATCCATTGATAGTAAAGCAATTGTATTTTAAAAACTGGCTGCTCAGGGAGGTGTGGATTTTGATATCAGTAACGTGTTCAGCACAGCTTGGGACCATTCCTTTCACCCTTCTTTATTTTCATCAGTTCCCGGTCTATTTCTGGCTGGCAAATCTGGTGGTAATTCCTTTGGTTTCAGTGATTCTGTATCTTTCCTTCCTGGTGGTTTTTCTTGCTATGATATCTGTTCATGTGGCTTCGCTGGTTGCTATATTTCTCGACTGGTCGGTAAAAATTGTGCTAATAATGGTAAAGATTGTAGAAAACATGCCTCATGCGGTTCTACGGGGATTATATCCGACTCTTTTTCAGATCACGGTTGTTTTCGCCATGACAGGATTTTTTTTGGTACTTCTCAGGACAAAAAAAGCAGTCTATTTATATGGAGTTGTTATGATTTTGTGCCTTTTTGTATGCTCCATCGGGCTGGATTCCTATCGGCAGATGTCCAGAGCAGAAATTATCTTTTTCAACATTCAGGGTACGAGGGCTCTCGCTTTGACTAGTGGGAGGGAGGCCATCATCCTGTACGACAAATGTGAGAAAGCACAGGTTAAGCTGGGATATTACATGAAGCCCTATTTTGGAGAAAGGAGCATCAGTAAATTTGAAATGTTCCAATTGTCAGATTCATTGCGTATTAATAAGCAGGATCTCCGTGTGGAAGGTGATTTTATTTTCTTTAAAGGGATAAGGCTTTTTATTGAACCATTGGTTGAAAAGAGAACAGGGAGTATTGCTACATCCTTATTGACTGATGCTGTATGGGTAAGAAATCAAAAATCAGCCAATATGGGAAAGGCATCTCCGTATGAGACAAGGTTCATTCTTTTTCGTCCGCAGGATAATTCCGGAAGGGAGGTGGCACAAGGAAGAGGCAATAATTGGATTGAGATGAACAGGTCCGTTCAGATGATCATTCAGCCGGTCAGCGTACGCAGCAATGACGTAAATGTTTGCCGATATTTCAATTAGGGAAGGAGAAGAATTCCTTTGCCCTGTCTGAGAACTTCTGCCTCACCTGAGGTACAGTCGACAATGGTGGAAGGGTGGTTATCTCCGTATCCGCCATCTATCACCAGATCTACCAGATTGCCGTATTTTTCTTCAATCAGTTCGGGATCTGTGATGTATTCAAGGACGACGTCATCGTGGTGCACGGAGGTGGATAATACGGGATTGCCAAGTTCTTTGACGATGGTCCTGATGATATTGTTGTCAGGAATCCGGATACCAATATTCTTCTTGGAGTTTTTAAAGAGTTTAGGAACATTGGAATTTGCCTGAAGCAGAAAGGTAAATGGTCCGGGCAGATTCTTCTTCAATAGCTTGAATATCCCATTAGGGAAAGGCCTGCAATAATTTGAAATCTGACTCAGATCAAACAAGATGAAGGAGAAATCAGCCTTTTCCAGCCTGACATTTTTGATTTTTGCAACCCGCTCTACGGCTTTCGATTTTGTGATATCGCATCCGATTCCGTAAATGGTATCTGTCGGAAAGATAATAACTGCACCGTCTCTCAACATATCAACAATCTTGTCGATCTCCTTTTGGTTTGGATTGTCATTGTAAAGACGAATAAGCATGTAGTAAAAATAGCTATTTTTGCTGTATTTCCCGTTGTAGCTGATCCATGACATGAATATTGAAATCACCCGGACACAAGACGGATCCAATACCCTGTATCTGGCAGATATAGACGAACATTACCATTCTACTTTCGGAGCCATCCAGGAATCGATGCATGTCTTTATCCGCTCAGGATTCGATTTCTGCTCAAAATCTGAGATCAGAATACTTGAAATAGGTCTTGGCACCGGACTCAATTGTTTTCTTACCAAGATGGCCGGAAGGGATTCCGACAAGGCAGTTCAATATTTTGCTGTCGAAAAGTACCCTTTACCGACCGGGATTTTGGAAAATCTTAACTACAGTGAAAATTTTACTCCGGCAGACGCAGAACTCTTTTCTGCCATACATGATTGTCCATGGAATTGTAATGTGCAGATAGACAGTCGATTTATGCTTCATAAAATTGAGGCGGATCTGTTGGACCTGAAATTTCACGATCTGCCTCTATTTGATCTGATCTATTTTGACGCTTTCTCTCCGAAAAAGCAGCCGGAACTCTGGAATCTTTCTATTTTTGAAGCGTTATATCCGAAGATGAGCGATAACGGAATATTGGTTACTTATTGCGCAAAAGGGGCAGTCAGAAGAAGTTTACGGGCTGCAGGTTTCTCGGTAGAGAGAATTCCGGGTCCACCGGGTAAAAGAGAGATGTTAAGAGCAATCAAAACCATCTGAATATTGGGTAAATTACTTAAGATCAAAAGATTTTTAATATGAGGTTGACGAAACATTGGTCATTAATACTTTTGGGTTGTCTGGGGTTACTTCTTCAGACTGCATGCGTCCAAAAGAAAGAATTGAAACAGTACAAAATCACGGGGGGTGCCCAGGGTACTTATTATGCTATAACTTATTACGCTGATAACAATAAAAATCTTCAGCCGGAGGTTGATTCTTTACTCAAGAATGTCGATCGCTCCGTCTCATCCTATTTGCCAACTTCCCTGATTTCCAGGCTGAATAACAATGATTCCACTGCCACGGCCGATCAGATATATGAAACTGTTTTCAAAAAATCGATGGAAGTATCGGCCAAAACGGACGGGGCATTTGATATAACTGTTGGTCCGCTGGTTAATGCCTGGGGTTTTGGGTTCTCCAAAAAAGCTCAGGTTGATCAGGCTATGGTCGATTCATTGCTGCCTTTGGTCGGCTACAGGAAAGTTTCGCTTTCGAAGGGAAAGTTAATCAAATCGGATCCCCGGATAAAAATAGATTTCGATGCCATTGCGCAGGGATATACTTCCGATCTGATAGGTCGGTTTTTTGAGACCAGGGGGATCGATAATTACCTGATCGATGTCGGGGGCGAGGTCTTGGGAAAGGGATTAAAGCCAGACGGAAAAATGTGGAGTGTAGCCATCGAGATGCCGGCCAAAAACTCCATGGACGAACGCAAAATTCAGGCAATCCTTACGCTGAAGGAAAAAGCTATTTCGACTTCAGGAAGTTACCGTAAATATTATGAGGAGAATGGCATCAGGTATTCTCATACGATCGATCCATCAAATGGTTATCCAGTGAAGCACAATTTGTTAAGTGTGTCTGTGCTGGCAGATGATTGTATTACAGCAGATGCTTATGCTACGGCGTTCATGGTAATGGGTTTGGAAAAATCCAAAGATTTTCTTGCAAGGAATGGGGAGCTCGAGGCCTATTTTATCAGTGATGATAAAAATGGAGGTTTCTCTGTTTTTTATACGCTTGGTTTTGATCGTTTGCTAAAGAAAAATTAATAGTTATCTTCGCAACTTTTAGGATAAACATTCAATATTTTATAGACAAAATTATGCAAATCAAAAATGTACTTCTTTCAATGGTCGCCGGATCAATGATACTGGCATCCTGTAACACTTCCAATTCACAACAGATTAAACTGAAGACTATGGCGGATTCTGCTGCTTATGCTATTGGCGTTGATCTTGGAAACAACATCAAGAAAAATCTGCCTGAGGCACCTGGTGGTAAGGAACTTAATTCACAAATCATTTTACAGGCTTTTGCTACTATCATGAAAGGTGATTCTGGCCTTATTTCCTCTTCCAAAGCAGGTGCCATCACGCAGGGTTATTTTGTGAAGGCTCAATCATTAGAAGGAGGAAAAAACAAAGAAGCCGGACAGAAATTTTTAGCTGACAACGGCAAAAGAACAGGTGTTACTACTACAGCCTCTGGTTTGCAGTATGAAGTTATTAAAGCTGGCACTGGTCCCAAACCAACTGCTGATAAAACTGTAAAGGTGCATTACCACGGAACTACCATTGATGGTAAGGTTTTTGACAGTTCTGTTGATCGCGGTGAACCGGTAACTTTTGGTTTAGGCCAGGTGATCAAAGGATGGACAGAAGCATTGCAGCTGATGCCTGTTGGTTCAAAATGGAAAATCTATATCCCTTCTGAACTTGGATATGGTGAGCAGGCTGCAGGTCCGAAAATTAAACCAAATTCAACGCTTATTTTTGAAGTTGAGCTACTCAGCATTGAGCCCACTCCTGCTGCTCCTGCTGCTGCGCCAGCTGGTAAGTAATTGACAAGTTGATTATATAGGGGTTAGAACCTCTGGAACAAAGCCCGGAAAATGGTTGTCACCTGTTCCGGGTTTTGTTCCATAATACTGAATATTATGAGCTTTAAAGTAAAAGGAAGAGTAGTAGATATTTTGCCGTTACAAACAGGAAGCAGTTCGAGGGGAGAATGGAAAAAACTCGATTTTGTGCTCGAGGTTCCGGATGATCAGTTCCCAAAGAAGATTTGTTTCACGCTCTTTAATGACAAGACGGAAATGATCAAAGAGGCCGACAAGAACCGCGAAGTGGAGGTTAGTTTTAGCCTGGAAGGCCGCGAATATAACGGCAAATGGTACCACAATGTCAACGCCTTCCGGATTGACAGAATGGAAAAGGGAGCAGGTGCTTCAGATCAGACAGTACCTCCTCCTTACAATGAAGATGATTATATGCCTGTGAAGGATGGCGAAAATGACGATTTGCCCTTTTAAGCGGATAAATTATTTAATGGGGATCTGACGTTTGAAATCCTGTTCCAGTGAAATGAATGTCTCGGTTCTGGCAATTCCATCAATTGCCTGAAGGTCGGTGTCAATTATCTTCATCAGATGTTTGTTTGTTTTAGTCTGAATCTTAATGAAGATGGCATATTGGCCGGTAGTATGGTGGCACTCAACGACTTCGAGTATATCCTTTAGTTGCTTTAGTACTTTCCTGTCGAAGCTGGTTTTTTCAAGATAGATACCCATGAAAGCAGTTGTATTGTAACCTAATCTTGAAGGACTTACGATAAATTCTGAACCAGTAACAACGCCCACGGAGATTAGCCGCTGTACCCGCTGATGAATGGCAGCTCCTGAAACGCCGCATTCGCGGGCTACTTCCAGAAATGGTACTCTTGCGTTATTTGTGATTAATCTCAATATTTTACGGTCGAGATCATCAATCTGAACTGCTTGTTCTTTAAAATCTTCCTCTAATTCAAGATTATTTTTCTTCACTGTACTTTCATTTTAATATTTCCTACTGAATATTTCAATTTAAAAGAAAATTGATGGTTTTTTGCCAAAACTATAACATTTTACCTCCTTTGGCAAATTAATTTTAATTTTTCTTAGTTACCAGCTGTCTGAAATCGCTTCCTGATGGATTCTGGAAGACCTGCAAATCGAACTCCTTTATAACAGCCAGGAGGTGATCCACAATCTCAGCCTGAATAGTTTCATATAGATCTGCTTGTTGCTCTTTGCTGAATACAATGTATTCGAGGGGTAAACCACGTTCGGTTGATTGTAAAAATCTGACAATTAGCGTCATGTGGTTATGGGTATTAGGGTTGGTCCACAGAAACGCTTCTACATAAGTCTTGAAAACTGCCAGATTAGTGGGTTGAGGGTCTAATTGCCTGGCCCAGTCGGGGAAATGAGGATCAATTTCCAGTTTTTGCTCCATGTATTTCTTAATAATTGGCAGCTGGGAAATCTGGTCTACAAGTTTTTTATCACAAAACCGGATCCCTGTCATATCGATAAATATAGAACGCTGGATGCGCCTTCCTCCTGATTCTTGCATGCCGATCCAGTTGGTAACAGATTCTGAAACAAGCGAATAAGTAGGCAGTGAGGTGATGGTTTTATCCCAGTTCTGGATTTTCACGGTAGTCAGAGAAATATCAACAACAGTACCGTCAACGCTGAATTTTGGGACGGTAATCCAATCTCCTGGCTTAACCATCTTATTGGCAGCCAGCTGAATACTTGCAACAAACCCCAGAATTGGATCCTTAAATACAAACATTAAAACCGCAGCCATTGCACCTAATCCAGCAAAGAGCTTGCCCGGATCCTGGTTGACAATAATGGAAACTAAAATAATAGCAGCAACTGAATAGATTAGGATTTTGACAAGTTGAAGATAACCTTTAATCGGGCGTTCCTGAGAGAAAGGGTAGGTATTATAGATATCCTGCGAAGCACCCAGAAAGCGGGTGAGACTCAAAACGACGGCAAAAGTGATGTAGATTTTTGCGATACCCTTAATAACTTCGGGTAAAGCAACCAGATCTTCTGAACCGAAACCAGCTGATGCATAGATAAAGATAGCGGGAATCAGATGCGCAACAGCGTGGAATACTCTGTGATCAAAAAGCACATCATCCCAAAGCGTTTCCGTATGTCTGGTGAATCTTTCAATGATGGTTAGGAGTATTTTCCTGAAAGGGAAGAAAAGAATGAGTGCAATGAGAGATAATATCAGGAAAGTCCCAATAGCGGCCATGTAAATAGCGACCTTTGGATAGAACTGGGCATTTAACATCTGTTCTCTCAGATAATCATAAAAAACTTGCATGGGGGATTTCTTTTATACTGTACAGAAATAATTAATTTTGATACGGCTGCAAAATTAGTCAATCAGCTGGATTTAAACCAATGGATGAAAACTATTGTTGGCCGGTTCTAAGCTTTTTTTCAACACTGATTCCTGATACATAAATGAAAAAACTTACTATTTTCTTACTTCTGGTGATGCCCGTTCTGCTTGACGCACAAGTCAAATTTGAGAGTTATTTTACTGAAGTAGTGTTTAGATTCGACTATTTACTATCCGGGACCAGCAGCACTGTCAAAGTTACGGAGGTTCAGCAAAAGAAGGAGCCATTCTGGGGGGGCAACAATCAATTCAGGCCAGAAGAAACTGTCCTGGGCAATTATCGCTTCAATGTGAAGGACTTTTCTACAAAAGCCCTGATTTATCAAGAGGGATTTTCACCGCTTTTTCAGGAGTGGCAATCAACGGCAGAGGCAAAAAGGATGGAAAGGGCATTCTACCAGGTACTTCGCTTTCCTTTTCCAAAAAATAAAGTAACCCTGGAAATTGAGTGCCGTAACAGGGAAGGTCAGTTTGAAAAGATTTTTTCTACGGTAATAGATCCTTCGAATTATTTTATCCTCCATGAGTCTGTCTTGAAAACGGAGTTTGTGATGCTTAGAAAATCAGGCGAACCATCCAAAAAAGTCGATATAGCCATATTGGCCGAGGGATATAAGAAGGAGGAAATGGACAAATTTGTAAAGGATGCGGATCGGCTGATTGATTCTCTTTTCGTGGTTGAACCGTTTGCTTCGATGAAGAAGGAGTTTAATATTTATGCACTTGAAACGCCATCTGAAGAGTCAGGAACTGATATCCCAGGAAGGAATATTTATGTTAATACGCTATACAACAGTACTTTCTATACATTTGATGTTGCAAGATATCTTACCATAACCGACCTGAAGACCGTGCATGATCAGGCAGCAGCTGTGCCCTATGATTATATTATTGTTCTAGTAAATTCTAACGAATATGGTGGAGGTGGCTTTTGCAATAATATATCTGTCTGTACGGCAGGTCATTATCTGGCACCCCAGGTATTCATTCACGAATTCGGTCACGAGTTTGCAGGTTTGGGGGACGAATACTATACATCAGAGGTAGCTTATGAAGATTATTATAACCTGAAAGTGGAACCATGGGAACCAAATTTGACCACATTGGTCGATTTTAAATCCAAATGGGGAGGATTTATTGATCCTTCTACACCTGTACCAACTCCCCGGACAGAGGAATATACAGGGAAAACAGGTGTTTTTGAAGGGGGAGGATATATTTCGAAGGGTATTTACAGTCCGATGCAGGATTGCCGCATGAAATCAAACAAACCGAACAATTTCTGTCCGGTTTGTCAGAAAGCCATTCGCCGATCTATACAAAGGTGCACCGAATAAATTTCGGATCAGCTCCTTTTTCGATCATGGCCATCCGTTCGGGGTTACGAGAGGTAATCAGAAATTAGTACCTTTTCGGTCTCAGAGATCAAAATTATTGAGGTTTTTGAAAAAAAATCATAATTGTGTACTGGGTAACCAATATGCTTTCTATTTTTGCATAAAAACTAACCAACAATGCTGGACGTACTTTATAACCGAAGAAGCACACGAAAGTTTAGTGATAAACCCGTGGCAGAGGAAATCATCCATCAGCTTTTAAGAGCAGCCCTGCATTCACCCTCCTCAAAGAATAGTCAACCTTGGGAATTTACTGTAGTAGAAGACCCTGTATTGTTGGGTCAGCTATCATTGGCGAAACCTCATGGTGCATGTCTTCTTAAACATGCCCCTCTGGCAATCGTGGTAGCAGGCGACAAGACAAAGAGTGATGTCTGGATTGAAGATTGTTCGATAGCTTCAATTATTATTCAACTTGCGGCCGAGGCACTGGGATTGGGTTCCTGTTGGGTACAGATTCACCGTCGTTACCACGATGATGATCAGACAGCCAATGAATTTATTGGTGAATTACTCAATATTCCCGAACATCTGGAAGTCCTTTCCGTGGTAGGAATTGGTTTTAAGGCTGCTGATCGTCCGCCGCTTTCTGAAAAGGAGTTAGACTGGAAGAAAGTTGTGAGATTAGTGAAAAGTGTTAAGATATGATTCGTCGTGTTGCGTGATATCCAATCCCAAGCGCTCGGATTTTGGGGATACTCTCATTGGCAATAGCTTATTGGTCAGTACATATAAAAGATAAGAGCCACCAAAAGTATAGGCTCCCACAATTACGAGTGCCAAAAGATGGAATAGGAAGGTTTTATACTGACCATAAATCAAACCAACTCCCTGGGCAAAAACCGCCGTAAGTAGCATTCCAGTAATTCCTCCCATGCCGTGTGCAGGAAAGACATCCAGCGTGTCGTCGAGTGAAGTCTTGGAACGGTAAGAAATTGCAATGTTGCATATAAAAGAGGCGAATAATCCGATAAAAATTGCTGCTCCAAGATTGACATAACCTGCGGCTGGCGTGATGGCGACCAATCCCACCACAAGGCCGATAGCAGCTCCCATCGCTGAAGGTTTCCTACCCATGGCTACATCAAATAAGATAAAACCGATCATGGCAGCAGCAGAAGCAATATTTGTATTCATCAATGAAACTGTGGCAACAGCGTTGGCAGCCAGAGCAGATCCGGCGTTGAATCCAAACCAACCAAACCAGAGCATGCTGGCTCCAAGCAAGACAAAGGGAATATTTGCCGGGTGGAACTGTTGTTGGTAATCTCTTCGCGGGCCTAAAAACACCGCTCCTGCCAGTGCAGCAAAACCAGCTGACATATGAACAACCGTTCCTCCGGCAAAGTCAAGTACTCCCCAATTGCGCAGGAATCCATTCGGATGCCAGGTCCAGTGAGCCAATGGAGCATAGATAAAGATGGTGAAAAGAGAAATAAACAAAATGTATGAGCTGAATCTGACCCTTCCAGCAAAAGAACCTGTGATCAGGGCAGGAGTGATAATGGCAAATTTCATCTGAAAAATGGCAAACAAGGCAAGCGGGATAGTAGGAGCTAAGGCAGCATTGATGTTGCCTCCGACATTTTTGAACATAAAGAAAGTGAATGGGTTACCTACCAGGCCATATTTATCAGGACCGATGCTGTCGCCAAATGCCAGGCTGAATCCGAAAATTACCCAGATAATACTTATAACTCCCATTGCCACAAAACTTTGCAACATTGTAGAAATTATGTTTTTTGGCTGGATCATTCCCCCATAAAAAAATGCTAATCCTGGTGTCATAAAAAGCACAAGGGCGGTGGCAGTCAGCATCCAGGCTACATCACCTGGGACAACCTTCGGATCCACTTCAAAAGGATTCTTTCCGGAGACGAAAACTCCGATCAGAGAGATGATCAGAATGAGGAAAAGCGAAATTTGCCAGGATTTCTTCATAATTTTCAATGTTATAAATATTTTCTATTGTCAAATAATTTTTGTTAATCTAAAATGTCATTCTTTAATAATATTGATTGAATTGAAATCATCTGTCCAGAATCGGGGGCCGTTTGTTGACAAATAAATAAATTTGAACTATTTTTAGCTTTTAAATCATTTTTTTGCCATGACACTTAGAAACCAGCTTGATGACACAGATCTTCAAATTTTGGATATCGTTACCAAGAATGCCCGGATACCATTTAAAGATGTGGCCGAAGAATGCGGAATTTCCAGAGCCGCAGTTCACCAGCGAGTCACCAGAATGACTGACATGGGCGTAATTATCGGTTCGGGTTATAATGTCGATCCCAGAAAGATAGATTACCGAACGTGTTCATATATTGGCATCTTTCTGGAGAAGGGTAGCTTGTATTCAGAAGTTGCTGAACAACTTCGATTAATTCCAGAGATTGTGGAATGTCATTATATCACAGGACAATACGCCATTTTTGCAAAGATTTATGCACGGGACAATGAACATCTGAAGACTGTTCTCAGCGACAAGATTCAAAAAATCTCAGGTATTTCAAGTACCGAAACCTTTATCTCCCTTGAAGAAACATTTAAGAGAGAAGTGCCAATCTTCTAATATCGGAATCCAAAACTGAAGCACACCAATTCAGTGATAAAAAATAAGAAAAGAACGTTTTTTTGCAATAATAGATAATTGTGTTAAATAAATTGGGGGTGCTTGCAATAAATTAATATTATATTTATATTGATAGTATAAAAATTGGGGGTGTGATGAAAAAGCAAAAAAAGGGATGAAAGCTGCCTTTCATCCCTTTTTGAGAGTAATTATTGTCGGTTAACCTTGCAAAATCCTTTGTCTGACCGCCTCGAACATCAGAATTCCAGCAGCTACAGAGACATTTAAAGATTGTATTGTTCCTAGTTGAGGTATTTTTGTCCATTCATCAGCGATCCTGAGCAGGGAAGCGTCAATGCCGCTTTCTTCCGAACCCATGATGATGACCAGAGGCTGGGTCATGTCACGACTAAAATAGTTTGTATCGGCCTTTTCTGTAGCGGCAATCACTTTCAATCCGGAATTTTTCAGGAACCTGACTGTATTAATAAGATCTTTTTCCCTGCAAACCGGGATTTTCAGCAATGCTCCTGAAGAAGTTTTCATGGCATCAGCATTGATTTGCGCTGCTCCTTTTTCAGGAATCAGGATGGCATCTACGCCAGCAACCTCGGCAGAGCGGGCAATTGCACCAAAATTCCTTACGTCGGTAATCCGGTCCAGCAAGAGAATCAACGGATTTTTTCCCTGTTCATAAAGCATTGGGATGATCTCCGTAATGGGCTGATAGGCGATCGGAGAAATGAAAGCAAGAACCCCCTGGTGGTTTTTTCGGGTAACACGGTCGATGCGTTCGACGGGTACTTGTTGAAACGGAATATTGTAAAGCCTGACCAACTTCATCAGATCCTGATAATGTTCACCCTGCAATCCTTTGGAGATAAGGATACGGTCAATTTCTTTGCCTGCATTGATGGCTTCGATGGTGGAGTGTATTCCGAAAACAAAATCTTTATCTTCCATAATATAAATTCATTCAGGTTTTTTTGTATTCCAAATTTCAAGCTCACTATTAAAATTGGCCCATTTCCCGAGTTCAATATCCAACTGATTCTTAGTGGCTTCGTATTTTGTGAGAAGATCGCTGTCTACTTTCTCAGGGTGATCGCTCATGTAAATGTCTGTCAAGGTAAGTTCGTTTTCCAGCTTGGAAATATAAGACTCTGCATCGGCTATTTGTTTCTCCAGTTTGCTGATCGTCTTGTTAATCTCCTTTCTTTCCTCGAACGACACATTGGATACCTCCCTGACAACTTCCTTTTTCTCGCGCTTAATTGGAGTATTTACTTCGAGCTCACGCAAAGAATCCATCTCTTTTTTCTGCAAAAATTCATAGATTCCCCCCAGATGCTGTTTGATCTTTTTGTTTTTGAACTCATAAACCACATTGACAAGGCCATCCAGAAACTCACGATCATGTGAAACCAGTAACAATGTTCCATCAAAATCCGCCAGAGCCTTTTTAAGTATCCCTTTTGAATGTATATCGAGGTGATTGGTGGGTTCATCAAGCACTAAAAAGTTCACTGGTTCAAGCAATAGGCGAATCATGGCTAACCTGGATCTTTCACCACCGGAGAGAACTTTAACTTTCTTATCCACATCTTCACCCGAGAACAAAAATGCCCCTAAAATATCCCGGATTTTGGTCCGGATATCTCCAACAGCAATCTGATCAATGGTTTCCAGGGCGGTCAGTTCCTCGTCTAACAAGGAAGCCTGGTTTTGGGCAAAATATCCGACTTTAACATTATGCCCCAAAAGTTGTTCTCCGGTGCATTCAAGCTGTTGCATGAGAATCCGGGCCATTGTCGTTTTCCCTTCGCCGTTTTTGCCCACAAAAGCAATTTTTTCTCCTTTTTCGATGGTCAGGTCTACGTTTTTCAGGACATTCAGGGTACCAAAGGATTTTGAAACACCTGTTGCTTTAAATACTACTGTGCCTGACCTGGGGGAAGGAGGGAACCTGATATTCATGGATCGTGTATCTTCTTCATCAACTTCTATCCGGTCTACTTTATCCAGTTGTTTGATACGTGACTGAACCTGAACGGATTTGGTGGCTTTGTAGCGGAAACGTTCGATGAAATCTTCGGTATTCTGGATCATCTTTTGTTGGTTTCGAAAAGAGGCCATCTGTTGTTCACGTCTTTCAACCCTTAATACCAGGTACCTGCTGTAATTGACCTTGTAATCATAAATCTTACCCAGACTAATCTCGACCGTTCGGTTGGTCACATTGTCGAGGAAGGCGCGGTCGTGGGAGACCAGAACGACAGCGCCTGCATACTCCTTTAAAAATTTCTCAAGCCATTGAATCGATTCGATGTCGAGGTGGTTGGTTGGCTCGTCCAGCAGGAAAACATGCGGTTTCTGCAAGAGGATTTTAGCCAATTCAATTCGCATTCTCCACCCGCCCGAAAATTCAGCAGTGGGTCGGTCAAAATCTTTGCGGTCAAATCCCAGACCTATTAATGTTTGTTCAATATTGGCGTGAAAATTACCTCCTCCCAGGAGGTGAAAACGATCATTTATTTCATGTAGTTCATCCATAATCTGATGATATTCGACTGAATCATAATCATCACGGACGGAAAGTTCATTGCTGAGGAAGTTTATTCGTTTTTCCAGGAGATGAATTTCTTCGAAGGCACGGGCGGCTTCTTCGATGACAGTGTTGGAGTCGGTAGTATCCATTTGTTGAGGAAGATAGCCAATTTTCAAGTCTTTAGGGGCGACTACTCTACCGGAAGTGGGGATCTGTTTTCCTGCAAAAATCTTTAAAAGAGTCGATTTGCCTGCTCCGTTACGCCCTGCAAGTCCAATCCTGTCGCGGGGATTAACAATAAAACTGACCTGTTTGAAAAGCTCAAATCCACCAAATTCAACATATAATTCTTCTACCGATATCATAAAGTCAATTTTCTAACCGAAAGCGACAAAGGTAGCACAAATTAAGGCATTGAAAAAAATCGCCGGAAGTAAAACCCCCGGCGACTGTATTGTTCACTGATATTATTCTCAGGCCGGCATGTCCGGTAGAGACCAACCTTCACGATAATTGTGCTTGATAAGGTCAGCAGCAAAACCCTTTGCACTGATTGGATCACTGTATTTTTTGTTAAATGTCGGATTACCGTCAGTGATCACGAATCCATTATCGAGACAGACTTTAAATATTTCATTATCATGGATATTGGTAAAGGCCATGTTGGGGCCGTCCCAGAGGAGTTCTTTGTCAAGATCTTGCAAACGAACTGCCAGTACACCCATCACTACCATTTCATTGAATGGTCCAGCCTGTGAGAATGGAGAAGCCGTCTCTTTTCTGCTTTCCGGGCTCTCTTTACATGCGCGGATCCAATCTTGCTCGTGACTGGTACTGACACGTGGAATGGTTTTAGGAGTATTTGGAACTCTTCCGGACAGCAACCAAGGATCTTTGCCATAGCAACCGCATAGGATGCTGTCTTTGGTCCCATGAAAAATCACGCCACCGCCGTCGTCATTCATATTCCGACCTTCCGGCCAGTTGGAGGGTTTCATAGGTCTGAAGCCGCCATCCATCCAGGTTACAGTTACTTCGGGGAAATTTATTTTAATGCCTTTTTCCTTTGGACGGGCAGGGAAAATCATTTGAACCACTTCAGAGGAAGGCGGGGTGTCTGTCATGAGAAGGGTAGAAGAGCCTTGTACTTTTGTCGGGTAGCCCAGCTTAAGTCCCATGAAGACCGGATGCAAGAGATGACAGGCCATATCACCCAATGCACCTGTTCCAAAATCCCACCAGCCACGGAAAGTCCAAGGGGTATACATCCGATGATAAGGACGGAATTTTGCCGGACCGATAAACAGATCCCAGTTCATGGTATCTGGCGGCCACATACCTTCTTTTGGTCTTGCAAGCGCCTGTGGCCATAATGGACGGTCTGTAAATGCCTCTACTTTAGTTACATCGCCGATCTCTCCATTCCAAAGCCATTCCTGGATCAAACGGACACCTTCACCGGATGAGCCCTGGTTTCCCATAGAAGTAGCTACTTTGTGCTTAATGGCCAGTTTGGTCAGCAACCTGGATTCATAAACTGAGTGCGTCAGTGGTTTCTGAATGTAAACATGTTTGTCGAGCGTCATGGCATGAGAGCCAATGATTGCGTGGTTGTGGTCGGCCGTTGCAACGAGCACTGCATCAATGCTTTTGCCCATTTCATCGTACATTTTACGCCAGTCCCAGTATTTTTTGGCATTAGGGAAAAAGTCGAAGCAGTGTTTGCTGTGATCCCAGTCGACATCGCAGAGTGCCACGATGTTCTCAGTTTGCATCTGTTTCAGGTTACCGAACCCCATTCCGCCGATTCCTACGCCGGCAATATTCAGTTTGTCGCTTGGTGCCTTGTGTCCCAAACCTGCAATGGTATTCGAAGGAACTACCGTGATAGCCGCGGCTGCAGCTGCCGATGTTCCAATGAAACCTCTTCTCGAAAGTTTCTTGTCTGGATTCATGATAAAAATTTAATAGTTATTGTTGGATCAGATGGCTGCTAGAAATATGCCTGACTGACCCCCAAATGTAGAGTAAAAATTCTGAAAACATATAACATGTGGTGTAAATTTTGTATGCATGCAACTAATTTGTAAATTGCGGTTGATTTTGGAATTTTCCAGATGGCATTACTATTATACTGTTAGAAATCCCAACAAATGCAGAGGAGTTTGCTTAAAAAAATAAAAGCAGGTAGGATCGTATACGGCACTTGTATTGCATCTACTGCACCAACCTGGCCTGCCGTTGCTTTACGTGCCGGACTGGATTTCGTCTTTTTGGATACAGAACATATTCCGCTCGAGCGGATGGAGATAGCACGTATGTGTCAGACATTTACGGCAATGGGTATAGCTCCAATTGTCAGAATCCCTTCGCCAGACCCTTTCCGGGCTTGTCAGATGATGGATGCAGGCGCCGAGGGGGTAGTGGCTCCTTACCTGGAAAACGCTTGTCAGGTCAAAGAATTAGTGGGGGCACTTAAATTCAGACCCTTGAAGGGAGAAATGCTAAACAAGGCACTGGACAATCCTGGTAAGATGGAGCCCGCTCTCGCACAGTATCTTGATAAATGGAACGAAGGGAATGTCTGTATTGCCAATATTGAGAGTGTGATTGCTTTGGAAAGACTGGATGAATTACTCGCAATTGAAGGTTTGGATGCAGTGTTTATTGGTCCGCATGATCTTTCTATTAGTCTCGGCTTGCCAGAACAATATGACCATCCGATCTTTGAAGATGCGGTCAAAAAGATCATCCATGTTTCCAAAAAGAATGGACTGGCCGTTGGAATTCACTTTTCAGAATCTCCTGAAAGGCAGGTCAGATGGATCAGAGAAGGGGTAAATCTAGTCATTCACAGCTCGGATCTGGCGATGTTTTCGCAACGTCTTCAAAATGATATG
Organism: Prolixibacteraceae bacterium; assembly: GCA_036508555.1. Lineage (GTDB taxonomy): Bacteria > Bacteroidota > Bacteroidia > Bacteroidales > Prolixibacteraceae > CAINVV01. The sequence goes on along the minus strand of DATCHD010000062.1, from coordinate 13,349 downwards.
AATATTATCAGAACTGCTGCCGGCGGAGCCAGTATTTCGACGAATGCATCAGATGATGTAGTTTAATCAATTATGACAAGAGGCGATCTCAACTAAATAAGATCGCCTCTTGTTTTTACTCGGATTGGCTCTTGATGCAGTCTCTGAATTTTGATTTTCAGGGTACTTAAATCTTAGGCAATTCCCAGGGTGCCCTGTAATTGGCGAGAATTAGTTTATCAGCTTCTGTGTCACCTTTGAAGGCCTGTTTGTCCCCGTCCCAATTGACCTGGCGCCCCAACCTGTAAGCAATGTTACCGAGGGAAGCGATCCGTGCAATGTGCGCGCCAGTTTCGATGTCGCAATTAGGTTTTTGTCTGGATTTCAAGCATTCGAGGAAGTTTTGGACATGGAGATCGAGCCCTTTTCCTGTACTGGATTGATGAGGAACCGGTTTAAAACCTTCCTGTGCAGAAGTGCTTTTGGTTTCCGGCAATACATCCCAACCATCGCGGTCGACCACCAAGGTGGCATATTCACCTACAAATGCGACGCCATGACCTTTAGTCCGACCATAATTTTGACCGTAAATTCCTATAGTGTGATCCCATACGATGTTAAAATCGCCAAAATCATATATCGTCATCATCGTATCGGGAGTCTGCATGGCGTCTGTTGGGAAGGCATATTTTCCTCCAGAAGCCATCACTGATTTAGGAACATACTGATTCATCCCGAACAACGCATAATCGAGCAGGTGCACGCCCCAGTCGGTCATCAAACCTCCGGCATAATCCCAGTACCATCTGAAAGTAAAATGGAAGCGGTTGATGTTGAAAGGCCTTTTGGGGGCCGGACCGAGCCACATATCGTAGTTGACACCAGCCGGAACTTCAGAATCGGGAGCAACTGGAATGGAACCTTTCCAGCCGACATACGACCATGCCCTTGCGGAACGAATCCGGCCAAGTTTCCCGCTGTGAATATATTCGACGGCACTTTTCCAGTGGGGATCGCTGCGTTGCCATTGACCAACTTGCACAACACGGTTGTATTTATGAGCAGCTTTCACCATGAGATTGCACTCCTCTATTGTCCGTCCGAGCGGTTTCTCGCAGTAAACGTCTTTACCCGTTTGGCAAGCGTAAATCATTGGCAGACAGTGCCAGTGATCAGGAGTTCCAACAATAACGGCATCAATATCCTTGCGGTCGATGATCTTGCGAAAATCTTCGTACAATTCAGGGCGCTTGCCGGTAAGCTTCTCAACTTCGGCGGCACGCTGGTTGAGAATATTGCTGTCAACATCACAAAGGGCAGCACAAACAACGCCGGGTTGTTTAAGAAAAGACGTTAGATCGACGAAACCCTGGCCTTTACAGCCAATCAGGGCAACGATGACTTTATTATTGGCTCCGATACATGAGCTCATCACATTTGGGAGTACGGCGATGCCTGAGGCAGTAAGTCCGGCATCGCGGATAAAATTTCTTCGACTGTCAGCCATAATGAAAAGAATTTATTTTTTTTTTGAAATGGTTGCTACTTGTAAAAGACTCATTCTTTAAGAGCGGATGAATTTATATAAAATAGTTGAAGAAATCTCCAAACGGCTTACATTAGTTAAAAAAAGCTGTCTGGTTTAATCAGGATTCCATCGATCATTTCTCTCGAGCGGCACAAACCTGGTATGGTTGCAGCGGCCGACTACTGGAAAAGGGTTTTATTGGAAGCATACCAAGTTTTACCATTTTTTTTGTGAGATACCTGATTAAATCAATATTAATGTTAAAAAAATATGAAATTATAGTATTTAGGATAAATATTTAGGGGGGGGTATTCAAAAAAAACATATTTTAGCAGAAAATATTGAAATTTATATTTTCTAATAACTAAAATTATGGCAGCAATTAGATTCAAGGCACTCGAAATTTTGATGAGTCGCAAACCTGTTGAGGTTAAAAGGGAGGAGAATTTGACATCTGATTACTATGGGATGTTGGTCTTTGACCGTCCTAAAATGAAAAAATATCTTTCTAAGGATTCTTACAAGGGTATTTGTGATGCAATCGACAATGGAACAACCATTGATCGTAAGATTGCGGATCAGGTTGCCATGGGTATGAAAGCCTGGGCCATTGAAAATGGTGCGACACACTACACGCACTGGTTCCACCCTTTGACGGACGGTACAGCTGAGAAGCATGATGCATTCATTGATCATTCAGAATTGGGAGGAGTCGTTGAGAGCTTTCCTGGTAAGTTATTGGCACAGCAGGAGCCTGATGCTTCCTCTTTTCCAAGTGGAGGTATAAGAAACACTTTTGAGGCCAGAGGATACACGGCCTGGGATGTTTCATCACCTGCTTTTATTGTAGGAACGACCCTTTGTATTCCTACTATTTTTATTGCTTATACAGGTGAAGCCCTTGATTATAAGGCACCTCTTCTGAAAGTTTTGAATGCGGTTGACAAGGCTGCTGTGGATGTTTGTCAGTATTGGGATAAAAATGTTACCAGGGTGACTGCCAATCTTGGTTGGGAACAGGAATATTTCCTTGTTGACGAGGCGCTTTTTATGGCACGTCCTGACCTTATGCTTACAGGCCGTACGCTGATGGGACACTCTTCAGCAAAAGACCAGCAGTTGGAAGACCACTATTTTGCGTCAATTCCTGAGCGTGTTGCTTGCTTTATGGTGGATCTGGAAAATGAAGCCTACAAATTGGGTATTCCTGTCAAGACCCGTCACAACGAGGTTGCGCCGAACCAATTTGAAATGGCTCCTATTTTTGAGGAGGTCAATCTTGCCAATGACCACAACCAGATGATCATGGATCTGATGAACAAGATTTCCCGTCATCATGGTTTCAGGGTACTGTTACATGAAAAACCATTCTCAGGTATTAACGGATCTGGAAAACACAATAACTGGTCGCTTTCTACCAATACTGGTGTTAACTTGTATTCACCGGGGAAAAATCCAAAGTCAAATACCCAGTTCCTTGCGTTCATTGTTAATACGATTAAGGCAGTTTATGACAACCAGGATTTGTTACGTGCCTCTATCGTTTCTGCAAGCAACTCTCACCGTTTGGGAGCCAATGAAGCGCCGCCTGCAATTATTTCGACCTTCCTTGGTACGGAAGTAAACGCTATGCTCGATCAGATTGAGGAGTTGGTAGGCGAAAAGAAAATGACACCTGACGAAAAGACTGATCTTAAATTGAATATCGGGCGGATTCCTGAAATATTACTGGACAATACGGACAGAAACAGAACTTCACCCTTTGCTTTTACAGGTAACAGGTTTGAATTCAGGGCTGTAGGTTCTTCCGCTAACTGCGCTTCCGCCATGATTGCCCTGAACTCGGTTGTTGCTGCACAACTTATCCAATTTAAAACTGATGTTGATAAACTTATTGATGCCAATGTAAAGAAAGATGAGGCCATCTTCCAGGTAATGAAGAAGTATATCATTGAATGTAAACCAGTTCGTTTTGATGGAAACGGTTACAGTCCTGAATGGGCTATTGAAGCAGAGCGCCGTGGTCTGACCAACATCAAGAGTGTTCCGCTCGCGCTGGATGCATACCTGTATAAAAATTCAAGGAAAATTTTCGAAGCGCTTGGAGTATTCAATGAGAAAGAACTTGAGGCTCGTGTTGAAGTAGAATATGAAAAGTTTATCAAGAAAATCCAGATTGAGGCTCGCGTTTTAGGTGATTTGGCTATCAACCATATCGTTCCAACGGCTATCAATTATCAGACTATGCTCATCGAAAACGTTAAGGGTTTGAAAGATATCTTCTCTGATGAAGAATTTACAGAACTTTCTGGGGCCCGTAAGGAACTGATTAAGGAGATTTCCAACCATATTTCCAGCATTAAATCAAAAACAAAGGATATGATTGAAGCAAGAAAAGTTGCCAATGTTATTGAGCATTCAAGAGATAAAGCACTGGCTTACGAGCAGCATGTTAAACCATATCTGGATGATATTAGATATCATATTGATAAGCTGGAGTTGGTGGTTGACAATGAGTTATGGCCATTGCCAAAATATCGTGAACTTCTGTTTACGCGCTAAAAAATAGTTTTTCAGCGTACCTTAATTTTTCTTTTTTTCACTTCGAAGAAATTGGAATAATAGTCGCAATTAATTTTAGAATCCCGGCCGACCAGTATCAGTTTCTTATGCCTTATCTCTTTCCACAGCTGATCTGTGATCATTATTATTCCCTTTTCGAAGAATCCCTGAATAGATTGAGTATAAACATTTTTACCAGTTCTATGCAGGGCAATGAGAGCCGTTAACCTGGGTGTAACATTTTCTGCTAATTGGTAACTGAGGATTTTAGTTCCATTTTCTCTTCTATAAGATACTGTAATCGTTTTAAGTGAGTCTGCGATTTCTCTTCTAGAAATTGGACTGTTTGACAAGGCGGCTAGAAAATTTTGTTTAAATACCTTATACTCTCCTGATTGTACTGTTGAATCTGTGGAGGCTATTGTTTCCGGAGAAGGTTCAACAACTTTAAAACGACGATCATCATCTATCCCTGCACTATAGTTTAGTTGATTGTCGCATAATGCTTTGACCTGACTGTCGGATAATTCACGAATGTTGGAAGCACTGTAAAATGCAAATCCCCTTACGTTTTCAATCGTTCTTAAGAAATTGATCTGATTATTCAGTTCATCAGGCGATACCCATCCATTTTTCCTCGCGGTACTTTTGTATAAAGCCTGACCAATGTACAACGGTTTGCCAAAACTGTTCTCGCTCCACCATTGCACCATGGAAGTAAAGTCGCCAAAATGATTTCCATTTTCCCAATAAAGCTGTGGAATGATGTAATCTACCCAGCCATTTTTCAGCCATTTGCGCACGTCGGCATATAGATCGTCATAAGAGCTGGTTCCTCTGAGTCCGGGGGAGCCCTGTGGATCAGATGATTTGTTTCTCCAGATACCGAAGGGGCTGATTCCAAATTTTATTCTTGGATTGATATTTTGCAGGGAATCGTGCAGTGCGGAGATAAAAATATTGATGTTTTCCCTTCTCCAATCCTTGAGCCTTTTGGGATAAAATTCTTTGCCAAATTTCAGAAAGCTTTTTTCATCGCCGAATCTCATTCCTGCAATTGGATATGGATAGAAGTAATCATCCAAAATGATTGCATCCACCTTGTAATTATGAGCTACTTCTGCTATCACCGCCAAAACGTATGACCTGACTTCCGGGTAACCGGGATCCAGAAAAATCTTCTTATCATACTCCCTAACGTACTGCGGATGTCTGGATGCAAAGCAACTTGGATCAAGGGTGTATTTCCCGGTATTTCTTACCCTGAAGGGGTTAAACCAGGCATGTAACTCCATGCCACGCTGGTGGCACATTTCGATAGCCCAGGCAAGGGGATCATAAAATGGCACAGGAGGCCTGCCGTGTTTTCCGGTAAGAAAGATGGACCATGGCTCCGTTTTAGACTGGTAGAAGGCATCTGATGCGGCTCTGACCTGAAGTATCACCACATTAAGGTTGAATTTTTGAAAGGAGTCTAAAAGTCTCAGAAACTCACTCTTTTGTTCTTCCACTGGCAGATTGGGTTTGGAGGGCCAGTCGATGTTATTAATTGTTGCCACCCAAACCGCCCTGAATTCAGTGATTCTTTGACTGGGTTGAATATTCTGAATAATGCCGGGATTGCTTTGCTGCAAATGACTACCATCTGTATGCAAGCACAACATTATCAATGTAATAAAAAATGTAGATCGTAAATGCAGGTTCATCTGTTATTAGCAAAGACATAAAAGAAAGACCATTCATTTTGTTGAGTGGTCATTCCAATAAAATAAATTATCGGTGATTTCAAGGATAGAATTTTACGAAGGCCTCCATGGCCTCATATTCCGCCATCCCCAATTGGTTATATAAGTTAGCGGTCGAACGGTTACGCTCCTCAGCTCTCTGCCAGAATTCGCGTTCGTCTTCCCCCATAAACATGGCACCTTCTTTTTGGGACTGATGACGAAGGATAGCTTCTCTCTTTCTGGATAATTCGATTGGACTGATTGGTACAGCCATTTCTATTTCGTCTGCTTCCCATTCTGCCCAGGCGCCGCGGTAGAGCCATATCCAGCAATCTTTCATCCAGGAATTTTTGCTAACATGTTCGAGGGCAATAAGGATGGCTTCGAGACAAACCCTGTGTGTACCATGCGGATCAGATAAATCGCCAGCCGCGAAGATCTGGTGCGGTTGTAAGGTTTCCACCAGATCAATGATGATCTGAACATCTCTAGCGCTAACAGGAGCCTTGGATTTGAGTCCGGTTTCATAAAACGGAAGATCAAGGAAATGAATATTTTCCTCTTTCAGTCCAAAATACCTCAAAGCAGATCTGGCTTCCATTCTGCGGAGCAGCCCTTTTACTTTCCTCAGATCAGGAATATCCACATCATTATCTTTTTTGTTTCTGACGAAACTGACAATTTTATCATGTTGTGTTCTGGCAATAGAATTGCCAGTGTCATAGAAGTCAATGTACTCCTGATGGAAGTCAAGATATCGGGACACGTATTCATCAGAAACGGCAAAATTCCCGGAAACCTGATAGGCAACATGCACATCGTGACCCTGTTCAATCAGCCTTAGCAAAGTTCCGCCCATCGAAATGACATCATCATCGGGGTGTGGACTGAAAATGATCACCCTTTTTTTCTTGGGACGTGCTCTTTCTGGCCGAAAAGTATCATCCACATCTGGTTTTCCTCCTGGCCAACCCGTGATAGTATGTTGTAAGTCATTGAATACCTTGATATTGATTTTATATGCTGAGCCTACCGTAGCCAAGAGGTCACTCAAGCCATGGTCGTTATAATCTTTTCCGGTAAGTTTCAATAGTGGTTTTTCGGTCTTTAGGCAAAGCCAAAGAACGGCCTTTCTGACAAGCCTGTTTTCTGACCAGTCCATGCTGTCGAGCAACCATGGAGTCTTCATTCGAATCAGTTGGAATGCAGCGCCGGTGTCGACTATTACTTTTGCATTGGGATGAAACTGGATAAATGACGCTGGAACCTGGCTGCTCGGTTCATCTTCTACCATGTTCTTGATGACTTTGGCTTTTGTTTCACCGAAGGCAGAGAGAATTATTTTCTTAGCACTCAAAATCGTGGAGATTCCAATTGTAATTGCGCTTCGTGGTACATTCTCGAAACCCCTGAACTGAACCGCCTCTTCCTGGCGGGTAAGCGGATCAAGCGTAATGATTCGGGTTTTTGTATTTCTCCCGGATCCGGGCTCATTAAAACCAATGTGACCGCTTCGGCCGATTCCTAATACAAGTAAGTCAATTCCTCCGGCTGCTTCAATCTTTTTCTCATAATTGCGGCAAAATTCATGTACCTCTTCTAACATTATTGTGCCATCCGGAATGAAAATATTCTCCGGTAAAATGTCGACATGGTTAAACAAATTCAGTCGCATGTACTGGTGGTAACTGTGAATTGAAAGAGAGGACAACGGATAATATTCATCCAGATTGAAAGTTGTCACATTTCGAAAGGACAAGCCTTCTTCCTTGTGCAACCTCACTAACTCAGCGTAAATTCCCAATTGAGTGGAGCCCGTTGCAAGTCCAAGAATACATTTTTTACCCTCTTCCTGCTTGCTAATAATCAAGTTAGCAACTTCTCTGGCAACAAAAATAGAGGCATCTGAGCTTTCCTGGTAAATGAAAGTTGGTACCTTTTCGTATTTTGTAAGGAAATCACGGTGGATAAGATTAGTCGGCAGATGATCCAGAGAATGATCGAAAATTGGATTTTGACTTTGAAGTTTGTTGTTAAGATTGATCACTTGAATTGAAATTTAAGTTGATTTTAATGCGTTCTTCTCATGAGGATACTAAATTACAAAAAAGTAATCAAATCAATAGAATTTATCAATAATATCCTCAATCATAGCGTCTTCGAGTGGATCATATTCCGATTTAAGATTAACCATTAGCGCATTGGCAGAGAGTTGCCAGAGAAAAGCATCGAGGCCTCCCCGGTATTTTTTTATTAATTCAAAAGGGGTACTTCCGGTTTCCCGGTTGATCAGTTTTATAAAAAGTTTTACCTGTCTGACATTCAAGGATTTCAAGGTATCTATATAAGTATGGAAAATATGTTTTTCATACCACTTCAAATATTTTTTTTCTTTTGCCCGGGTGTTATAAATGGAGTCAAGTTCAGCGTTAACCAGCTTTACCTCACTCGAAACTATCTTAGACAGGGGATAGGCGCGTTTGATGTCTTCATATAACTGATGGTATTTACGTTCCTGATGTTTGTCTTTAAGTAGGTATTCACCCACAATTTCAACAGGTGGAAAATTAAAATGAAGCATTGTGTCTGATGGCTGCACGGCATTCATTTCGGCTTCTTTGGCAATTTTTTCCCGTTCGGATTGCAGAATGAGGCGGGATGTCTGAGCTGATAAAAGGTTAGACAGCAAGATAGATAAAATGATTAGCAATAGCAATCTCCTATTTTTCAGGTATTCCCAATATATAAGCATAATATTCATTGCTTGTTACTCAATCCTTTTTTGTTCCAGCGTTAAAGCTAAAGAGATTAAAATAGTAATTGCATCCTGTATGGAAGTTACACCGTCTAAAATTACAGATAGTTTTCCTTTGTTTTCTCTGACTTTGCCATTAGAAGAACCATTCATCATCCATTGCATTAATCCGGCAAATTCCTTTGATTGATAGTATTTTGATTTTTGATCTGACGGAAGGTAGGCAATCATCTTTTTATCCTTGATTATCAGTTTCTCCATATTTAATGATATGGCTTTCCAGCGAAGTCTGACGACATTAAGCAATTCAGAAGCAGGTTTTGGGATAGGTCCAAACCTGTCAATCAGCGTTCCTTCGAAGAGTGTCAATGTTTGTTCGCTCTTCAGATCATCCAATTCACGATATAGCAAAACTCTTTCTGAAATGCTTGAAACATAGTCATCTGGAATTAAAAGTTCCAGGTCCGTATCGATCGTACAATCCCTTACAAAAGAGGTTTGAAGGAAGGCCTTCTGTTGATCGCGGATTTCCTGTTCCTCGAAAACTCCCTGAAACTCCTCATTTCGCAATTCTTCCATGGCTTCGTTGAGAATTCTTTGGTAGGCTTCGAAGCCAATGTCGGCGATGAAGCCACTCTGCTCTCCGCCCAACAGGTTGCCTGCACCACGGATATCCAGGTCTTGCATCGCCAGGCTAAATCCGCTGCCGATATCTGAGAATTCCTCAATTGCCTGCAATCTGCGTTTGGCTTCTGTGGTCATATTTTCCAGGGGAGGGGTGAGCAGGTAGCAGTATGCTTTCTTGTTAGATCTTCCAACACGGCCCCTGAGCTGGTGAAGTTCACTCAAACCAAAATTATGCGCGTTGTTTATTAATATGGTATTGGTATTGGGAATATCCAGTCCGGATTCAATGATGGTGGTTGCAATCAGTACATCGAAATCGCCGTTGATGAAGTCGAACATTACCTTCTCCAGTTTATCGCCTTCCATTTGTCCGTGGCCAACAATGGTTCTGACACCCGGACAGAGTTTGCGGATCAGCATTTCCAGCTCGTATATATTGGTAATCCTGTTGTTGATAAAGAATACTTGTCCACCTCTGGATACCTCGTAAGTGATAGCTTCCCTGATAACTTCTTCGTCAAACAGGTGTACTTCGGTAGCTATGGGATACCTGTTGGGGGGAGGAGTACTGATAATGGACAAATCCCTGGCTCCCATAAGTGAAAACTGCAGTGTCCTCGGGATGGGAGTGGCGGTGAGCGTGAGGGTATCCACATTAACTTTCAGTTGTTTTAGCTTTTCCTTGACGGAAACACCGAACCGCTGCTCTTCATCAACGATAAGAAGTCCGAGGTCCTTGAATTTCACCTCTTTGCCGATCATTTTGTGGGTTCCGATAAGGATATCCACCTTGCCCGAAGCAAGATTTTGCAGAACCTTTTTCACATCCGCCGAATGGCGTAGTCGGCTGATATATTCCACGTTACAGGGAAAATCACGCAGACGTTCCCTGAAAGTTTTGTAGTGCTGTAAGGCCAGGATTGTTGTTGGCACCAAAATGGCCACCTGTTTGCTATCCGTGACGGCTTTGAAGGCTGCTCTGACTGCAATCTCGGTCTTTCCAAATCCCACATCTCCGCAGATTAGTCGATCCATAGGCATCTGTCTCTCCATATCTTCTTTAACGGAAATAGTGGCCTTGATCTGGTCGGGGGTATCCTCATAAATAAAACTTGCCTCCAGCTCCTGTTGCAGGTAAGTATCTGCCGAATAGGCAAATCCCTTCTCCATTTTTCTGGCGGCATAGAGCGCAATGAGTTCGCGGGCGATATCTTTAACTTTGCTCTTGGTCTTGTTTTTCATGTTCTGCCAGGCGGCAGTACCAAGTTTATGAATCGCGGGTTCCTGACCCTCTTTGCCTTTATATTTGGAAATCCGGTGAAGCGAATGGATACTTACCAGGAGAGAATCATTGTCACGATAGGAGAGCCTGACAGATTCCTGGATTATCCCGTTGATTTCATTCCTGACCAGCCCGGCAAATTTCCCGATTCCATGGTCGGTATGGACAACATAATCGCCGACCTGTAATTTGCTGAGCTCTTTGATTGTAATAGCCTGCCGGGAAGGCTTTTTAGTCTTGAGTTTGTATCGATGATAACGTTCAAAAATCTGATGGTCGTTGTAACAACAGATTTTAAGGTCGTGGTCTACGAATCCTTCCTGTAAGGCAAATGGCAGAGAATCAAGCTTCTGAGGATCGCCTTTATCGTCAAAGATTGCATGTAACCTGTCAATTTGTTTGGAGCTGGGCGACAGGATGAGGTTGTGGTATCCCTTGTGCCGGTTTTCCTTGAGATTGGCCCCCAGCAGATCGAAATTCTTATTGAATACCGGCTGGGGGCTTGTGTGAAATTCGACAGAAAATTCGCTGCCTTTTTTGTTTGATTTCAGTTCGACCAGTGAAAATTTTTTCAGGGAGCTTTTGAAGTGTGTTTCGTTCAGGAAGTTAACGTTTAAAGGCTCTTCGATATTTTCCTTTTTATCAATAGGTGAGATGCTTAGCTCCCTGATTTGACTCGTAAGCTGATCAAAATCCCTTGTTATGATCCGGGTTTCCTTCGTTAGAAATTCAAAGAATGGCACCTTGATTTCTTCTTCAAGGCCGTCCTGGATGTTCGGAATAATTGAAATTTTGTTGTAAGGAACTTTTGAAATCTGATCTTCAATGTCGAAAGACCTGATCGATTCAACGACATCGCCGAAGAAGTCAATCCTGTATGGATCCTCGTTGGAGTAAGAGAAAATATCGACAATTGATCCTCGAATGGAGTACTGTCCGGGATCAAAGACAAACTCAACCCGCTCAAAACCATATTCAAAAAGCAATTCGTTGATAAAGGAAATCGACAGTTTCTCTCCGGTTTTGATGTGCAGGGTATGTTTTTGAAGTCCGGTTTCGGATACTACCATTTCCATAACCGCTTCTGGATAGGTAACAATCAGGTAGTTCTTTTCTTTCACCAACAACTTGTTCAGAACATCCGTTCTGAGAATAATATTCTCATTATCAATATGTTCATGCCAGATATTTCGTTTGTATGATGACGGGAAAAAGAGAAGATCATCCTCCCTGCCGAGTACCCGAAGGTCATCAAAGAAAAAGGCGGCATCTTCCCTGTTGTTCAGAATGAAAAGGGCCTGATAGGGGATCATTTCTCTCAGGACAGAAAATGCAACTGTGGTCGACGAGCCTGATAAGCCGGAAATGGAAATTCTTTCCACTTCCGAAGTTTTAAAAAACTCTCCTAATCCTATAATAGATGGATGAGAACGGTATAAATGCAGAAAATCTGTGAGTTCCAATTTGTGCCTTTTCAAATAAGTGGGACAAAATACGAAATCTAAATCGAGAACAGAATCATCATGCACAAAAAGTCGACAAGGTCGGCACGTAATAATTTCAATGCCCTGCTGATTAGCGCTTCAACAGCCTTGTCGGATATTCCCATTTTGCAGGCAATCTGGGAATAGGTAAATCCATCTATTCTACTGTATTCGAATGCCATCCGACATCGTTCGGAAAGTTTTGAAATTGACTGCCATAAATGTGAACTCAGATCATTGGCTCCGATCTGCTGCTCTGTTTCATTTTCCTGAAAATCTGTCTGATTCGTAATAGGAACCTGTCGATGCAGTTGCTGTTTCCTTAAATGGTCGATGCACCGGTTTCGCATCATGAAAAATAGATAGGAATAAAGATGATCGATATTCGATATTTCGTAACGCTTTTTCCAAAATGTGACAAAACAATCCTGAACAAGACTCTGTGCTGTATCCTGATCATGTACAAACCGAATTGCCTGAATAGTTAATCCTTTATAGTACTTCCTGAAAATGAAATCGAAAGCTTCCTCCTTCCCCAAATGTAGCTGCGCAACCAAAAATTGATCACTCTCTTCATTTTCAATCTTCATTATAGTGGCTCTGGTCAATTAGTTCTTCTTCACAAAGGTAGGCTGTTTATTTGAGGTGGCAATATATTTAACATTCTTTTGAAAATAATTTAGAAGTGATGTAGGGTAAGGCCTACGAAAATACGTCTTGCTGTAAAATAGAAAAATAGTGCAGGAGAAAATTCATATTTTAATATCCGGATATTTTATCGGTAATCTTACAGACACTTTATCAAAAGAGAAAATGAAAGTTATAATTACCGTATTTCTCATGTCATTTTTTGTCAGCATGTCTGGTTTTTCACAGGAAGAAAAGCCAAATCCTAATATTGAAGAAATCATAATTGTTTTTAAAACCCATTTTGACAATGGATATACCGATAAGGCTGAATCGGTGATTAACGAATATGCTACTTCCATGATGGATAGAGCATTGGCCACACTTGACAAAAGCCTTTTAATGCCGAAGGAGAAACAGTTTATATGGACGCTGCCTTCATGGCCTATTTTGGAGATTCTGCAACGATGTAATTCTGAATAGAAGCCTGAAATAGAAAAGGCGATCAGGGAAGGGCGGTTTATTTATCACTCTTTGCCTTAAAACTTAATGTATGGTACTGTTTGTTTGATGTTTACTACAAAGGGAATCATATACGGTTATTCTTCTGCAAAACAACACACCGGGGTAATTGGAATGTCCTTCTTACAACCAACAAGAACCTGGAATTTGAAGAGTCTTACCAGATTTACTTTATCCGATGGAGTATTGAGGTTTTCTTCAGAGAGAGCAAGACACATTTGAGATTGGGCAAAAGCCAATGGCAGGATTATGATGC
>DATCHD010000061.1:0-7206 GCA_036508555.1 Prolixibacteraceae bacterium | reverse complement strand
TCCATGGAGAAATCGATGATGGTCGGTGACTATCTTTTCGTTAGCAAAACGGCTTACGGTCCAAAGTTACCCAACACACCGATAGCTTTTCCCTTCGTCCACCATACCATGCCGTTCACCGCAGCCACTCCTTCCTTTTCGGAAATCATTCATAACAAATACAGAAGATTATCGGGTTTCGGGAGGGTTAAGAACGATGATGTTGTGGTCTTTAATTTCCCCGAAGGAGATACGGTGGCGACCAATGCACAGGATCGCAGCTATTATGAGCTGGTGAGAAGTTTTGGCAGAGAACGGGTCATCACAGATAAACGGTCGTTCGGAGATATCATCTATCGCCCTGTCGACAAAAGAGAAAATTATATCAAGAGGTGTATCGCAATTCCGGGAGACTCGTTGAAACTCGTTGGCGGACAAGTATATGTCAATGGGAAGGCTCAGAAGGATATCCCAGGGCTTCAGGCTAAATACCTGGTGACCATCCAGGGTACTTCCCTGAATTCGAGCGCTATGGATAAGCTTGATATCACTCAGGAAGATATCGATGGTTCAGGATCTAAAATGGCCATCCTTCTCACAACAGAAAAAGTAAAGAAGATGGATGGGATGAAGTTTATCCTTTCAAAGGAAAAAATTACCGTTCAGAAGGAGGAGCGTGAAGTGAACATTTTCCCAAGTGATGCGCAGTATACCTGGAACCTGGATAATTTCGGTCCGATTTGGATCCCCAAGAAGGGAGTGACCATTGCGCTAACCACTCAGAATCTTCCGATATACCGCAGAATCATAGATGTTTACGAAGAGAATGATCTGAAAGTCAAAGACGGTGTAATCTATATAAATGGTCAGGCGGCCACAACCTACACTTTTAAAATGGATTATTACTGGATGATGGGCGACAACCGATATAACTCTGCGGATTCCCGTTATTGGGGTTTCGTACCTGAGGATCACATCGTAGGTAAGGCATCCTTCGTCTGGCTTTCTTTAGACAAAAACAAAACCTTCCTCGGAAAAATTCGCTGGGAAAGATTCTTCATGGGGGTAAAATAATTTCCCCGTTGAATGGAATCATCTGGTAATAAAGTAATTCTGAACACTGCCTACCTGGCACCCGTTCAATATTTTACGAAGCTGCTGCATTACCATGAAGTATGGATGGATACAGGAGAACATTTCCTTAAACAATCGTACAGGAACCGATGTACCATACTGACTGCCAATGGCCCTCAAAATCTGTCTGTGCCGGTTGCGGAAGGCGCCAATTCGAAAAAGGTGATCCGGGATGTGATGATCTCCTACGACCATCCCTGGCAAAAACTGCATTGGAAGGCGCTGATTTCAGCCTATAACAATGCTCCGTTTTTCGAATATTATTCGGATAGTCTGGCACCCTTTTACGAGTTTAAAAAATGGAAATTCCTGGCAGATTTCAACCTCGAAATTCAGGATGTGATCCTAAGCGAGCTAAATATCAAGTGTAACGTTAATCTGAAAGAACAATTTATACCGGAGAAAGATATTCCTTTAGAAATGGATGATTTTCGCTACGTCATTCATCCAAAAGTACAGCGTCAGAAAGAGGATATACATTTCAGGCCGCAGGTCTATATGCAGGTATTTCAGGAAAAATTTGGATTTTCACCCAATTTGAGTATTGTGGATCTGCTGTTCAATGAAGGGCCGAATGCCAGGGATATGTTAATCAGATCATATCTGTAAATCAGTCATTTGTCTGGATTATTCTTCTCATAAGCCTCATCTGATGGGTATAACGACTCGTGTCGATGTTGAAAATTCCATTATGGTCAATGTTATCAATCCTGACTTTACCGGAGGAATGGATGATCTTGTTCTTCTCCCAGAGTACGCCGACATGAACAATTTCCCCCTCTTCGTTGTCAAAAAATGCCAGATCTCCCGGCAGGGCTTCTTCCACAAAAGTAATATTTTCACCTATCATGGCCTGTTGAAAGGCATCCCTTGGGATTTGTATGCCGATCATTTTGTAAAGAATCTGGGTGAACCCGGAGCAATCCACTCCGAAAGGAGAACGTCCTCCCCACAAATAGGGCGAATTAAAATATTTTAGAGCATTCTCGATCAATACTTTGCGGAGATTTTTTTTAACCGGCAACAGTTTATCTCCCTGGATGATAAAAGATGCTGATCCAATCCGAAAAGAGTTATTGGACGATTTATAGAAGGGCAGTGAGCTGCCTGCCACGATCAGAAAATTACTATATCCATTCGCGGGTTGAACAATATTAAACGGATTGGTGGTAACGATCAGTTGTTGCTTTTCCAATTGACGGAAGATTTTTCGCGGAATTTCGTTAACCATTTTCTGGTCTATCCAGCCTTCATAACCATCGAAGGCAAGCGACACCTTACACCATTTTTTGTTCTCTTCAAGGATGCTGTAATGTTCGCCAAAAAGAATCTGGGTACACATTTCACTCGTCTCACTAGGATCGGTTCGCACCGGCACAATGCTTAGGTTGGAGATTCCGTATCTCATCAAAAATTTACTATTTTTGGTTATTCCCAAATATAGAAATTTTGACCGGAAATCACTACTTATAATACGATGGATCCTAAAATTAGAAAATGGTTGAGCCCGAGCCAGTTGCATCGCATATTTCTGGTCTCGATATTTCTTTTCTCAGGTATTGTGCTCTATTTTGCGCTACCGCAGGAGGCCAGGTTTCGTTATGAGTATCAGAAAGGCCGGCCATGGATGCACGCCACACTCTACGCCCCATACAATTTCGCCATTCAAAAGACTGAGCCGGAGTTGAAGCACGAAAAGGACTCGTTACTTAAACAACAGGTTCCCTACTTCGTTTATGCCGATTCAATAACACAGCGTCAGCTTACGCTTTTAAACAGACAATTAGACAGATTAAACAGTACAAAGACCTTCAACACTTATCAGATATCCTCTTTAAGAACCAAAATACCAGGTATTTACAATAATGTTTATAGTATAGGAATCATCGATCAGAATTTTATTAATGATCAGAACCTGCTCAAAAAAGGTTCGTTGAAGATTCTTAAAAACAACATTGGCAAGGAGATTCAGATTTCAACACTTTATTCTTTAAAGAGTGCATACAATGAAATTCACCGTAAACTGGAGGAACTGAGCAGCCTTCATCCTGAGTGGAAATCCTTTCTCGATGATTTCCAGCCTGAAAATTTTCTGGCATGTAACCTGGTGAAAGATCCGGTAAAGAACCGTCAGATGGAGGAGAAACTGCTGGAAGATTTCTCCACGAATCATGGCATCGTTCAGCAAGGTGAAAGGATTGTTTCACAGGGAGATATCATCACACCAACTACCTATTCGATTCTGGAATCCCTGCGAACAACTTTTGAAAAAAACCGTGGAGAAAATACCAAATACATTCTGATTGTGCTGGGCAGAATATTGCTTATAGTCATTCTGCTACTGACGCTCTTCCTGTTTATTCGAAATATCCGCAGAAAACTGATGAGATCGAAAAGGGATATTGCCTTTATACTCGTCACACTGACCCTGATGATCGTTTTCTGTTCATTCATTATCAGATCAGGTACTTTTGATATTTATATCGTTCCCTTTACAGCTTTAGCCCTGATAATAAGGACCTTCCTTGATACACGAGTCGCTATTTTTGTCAATACCATCGCCAGTCTGATGGTCGCTTTTATGGTCCCCAATGGTTATGAATTTGTTCTGTTGCAGATTCCTGTCGGTAGTCTCGCCGTCATCAGTTTAAATAAAATGCAAAAACGTGAACAACTCATCTTCACCGCCTTTATCATCTTCATTTCCTATTCGGGCATCTTTATCGGAATCTCACTGATTCAGGAAGCCAATTTTCTTGCTATTGACTGGCTGAAAATCAAATGGTTCGCCTTTAATGCCCTGCTAACGCTGATCACCTACCTGCTTATCTATGTGTTGGAAAAATCATTCGGATTCATCTCTGATATCACATTGATTGAGTTGACTTTCTCCAATCAGGCCTTGTTAAAAAGACTCTCTTTGGAAGCTCCGGGCACATTTCATCACTCGCTTCAGGTGGCCAACCTTTCAGAGATGGCAATTTCGAAAATCGGTGGTAATGCATTGCTCGTGCGAGCAGGAGCCATGTATCACGATGTCGGGAAAATCATAAATTCGAATTATTTCATTGAAAATCAGATGATTGAACTGAATCCTCATGACAATCTTACGAACGAAGAGAGCGCTGCCATCATTCTTGAGCATGTCGAAAGAGGAGTAGAATTAGCCCGAAAAAACAAGATCCCTGAGCAGATCATTGATTTCATACGAACCCACCATGGCACAACTAAAACGGAATATTTCTATCGGAAATCACTTCTAAGTGGTGATGAACTGGAAGTCGAAGACCAGAAATATACCTATATTGGTCCACTGCCAACGACTCGCGAGACTGCCGTAGTCATGTTAGCAGACAGCATTGAGGCTGCTTCCAGAAGTCTGACTGTCAAGAATCCGGAAAATATCCGGAACTTGGTAGACCAAATTTTCAAGCAGAAAGTTGAATCGGGTCAGCTGGAATATGCGCCTTTGACGTTTAAAAATATCAGGGTACTGAAAGATTTATTTACCGAAAAATTAATCAATATTTACCATGTCCGGATGAATTATCCCGAACAGGACATAAAAAATTAAATTTCAATATTTTATGAATTTCAGAAGCCTTTTTCTTTTAACAACACTGCTATTAGTTTACGGTCCGGGTATCCGGGCTCAGGAGAAAATTGATTCAGGATACAAATTCACCCTGATCAAGGAACTTCCCCACACTCCTGTCAAGGATCAATACCGCACCAGTACCTGCTGGTCCTTCGCCGGAGCATCATTTATCGAGTCGGAATTATTGAGAATAGGAAAACCGGAAGTAGACCTTTCCGAGATGTTTCTGGTCAACCATTGCTACCGCGATAAGGCCGACCGCTACGTTCGCATGCAGGGCAACACAAACTTCGGAGAAGGTGGTTTACTCCACGATATTCTCTATATAATGAAGAATTATGGACTGGTTCCCGAATCCACTTATCCGGGTTTGAATTATGGTGAAAAAAAACATATTCATGGTGAAGTAAGTGGACTTCTGAAAAACATGGTCACTTCGGTTGTGCAGAACAGAGGCAGAAAAATAACACCGGCCTGGAGGGATGCTTTTCAGAAAAGTGCGGACGCCTATTTTGGAGACCTACCGGAGACTTTTAAATATGAAGGCAAGAAATATACGCCTAAGAGTTTTCTTTCTGATTTTGCCAGTGGAATAAATCCGGATGATTATGTTGAGATTACATCTTTCAGTCACCATCCATTTTATGAACAATTCATCCTGGAGGTCCCTGATAACTGGCTGTGGGAAAAGGTATATAATGTTCCGATTGGAGATCTTCGGCAGATCATCGACAATTCACTGAATAATGGTTACACTGTCGGATGGGCTTCAGACACCAGCGAAAAGGGTTTTTCCACTTCACAAAAGGGCATTGCCGTTGTGCCGGAAGTCAACAAAGAAAATATGACCAATGCGGAAATCAGAAAATGGGAGAAACTTTCTGAGACCGAAAAGGACAAAGAACTGTATAAATTCAACAAGCCAGGGAAAGAAAAGGTCATCACACAGGAACTTCGACAGGCTGCTTTTGATTCCCAGGAAACTACCGACGATCACGCCATGCACATCATCGGACTGGCCAAAGATCAGAATGGTACCCCCTATTACAAGGTCAAAAATTCATGGGGACCCTACAATAGTTTCGACGGGTATTTCTATGCATCAGTCCCGTATATACAGTTCAAGACTACGGCTATCATGGTAAATAAGAACGCTGTACCGCAGGATATCAGAAAAAAGCTTGGATTCTAATGTTTTTTTAATACTTTCGCAGCCTAATTCCGTACGCAATCTCTGGCAGCAAACAACTGGACACTGTTTACATTGCGTTCGTCAAACAAGTAAAATACAAGTGTAATGGATTTAATTAAAATTGCTGAAAACGCGTTTTTAGCTGAGCAGAAAGAGTTCCCGGCATTTCATCCAGGTGATACTATCACTGTCAGGTATAAAATTGTCGAGGGTAACAAAGAGCGGATTCAGAACTACAAAGGTACTGTAATTCAATTGAGAGGAACTGGAAATACCAAGACTTTCACAGTTCGCAAAATGTCAGGCAACGTTGGTGTTGAGCGTATTTTCCCGATGACCTCCCCTTTCATTGATGGAATCGAAGTGAATCGGATGGGTCATGTTCGACGTGCCAGGTTGTTTTATTTGCGCAACCTTACCGGCAAAAAAGCACGAATCAAAGAGAAGAGATTTTAATCAGAATTTGATTGACAAAAAAGGTTCTCAATTCGGGAACCTTTTTTTTTTGAAAATAATTATGTACCTCACTTACAAACAGAAGATATTCTCTACCAAGTGGTTTCTTGATTATGGGATGATTACCATTGGTTCCTTCATCATGGCAGTCGGCTATGTCTATTTTATCACACCCCATAAGATCGTTCCCGGTGGTGTTTTTGGATTAGGCATCATCGTCCATTATTTATCCAAAGGAATGTCTCTCTGGCCGGATGGTTTCCCGATAGGGATATTTAACTTACTGGTAAACATTCCACTGACCTATATTGGGATTAAAATGCTTGGTCCACGTTTTGGGGTTAAAACCATCTACGGATTTGTCTCCTCTTCCCTGTTTATGGATGGTATCACCTTTATGCGCGAAGTCGGGGATGCACCTTTGGTTCAGGATGTTCTACTCTCTTGTATTTTTGGTGGAGTGCTGACAGGTATAGGACTTGGACTTATTTTCAAATCGAAAGCTACCTCTGGAGGAAGTGATATCGTGGCCATGATGATCACCAGATACACCAGGATTCCGATCGGTCAGATGTTGATCTGGGTAGACACGGCTATTGTGTTGGTGGCCCTGGCTGCTTTTAAGGACTGGCAAATTCCGCTTTACAGTATTATTGTCATCTACATCACTGGCAGGGCGGTTGACCTGATATTGCAAGGCGTTTCCTACAATAAAGCACTGATTATCATATCAGATGAACATGAAAAAATTCGTGATAAGATCGTAATTGATCTGGCTCGGGGAGGTACTTATCTGAAAGGGGTTGGAATGTATACCAATGCCGAAAAGCATGTGATATTTACGGTA
>DATCHD010000060.1:0-38719 GCA_036508555.1 Prolixibacteraceae bacterium | reverse complement strand
TATCAATGATCCCTGTAATTCGATTGTTTCAGTAGTTAACAGCTTTAACAATACGAATAATGCAAGCGGTAATTACCCTGTTGGAACAAAAACGGTTACCTGGACCATTACCGATAATTCAGGTAATATAAATACGTCTTGCACCCAGACCGTTACTGTAAACGACTTAATGCCTGTACTCACTTGTCCGGCACCACCTATTGTTGTTCAGGCAGATTTTGAATTGCCTTATAAAGATGTTGTTACTGTTCCTCCTCCACCAACTTACAGCGATAACTGCCCCGGTTGGACACTAACCTGGTCAATGGTTCGTCCTGATGGAACGACTGCTACAGGAACAGGTGACCCGTCCGGAATAAATATTTACCCGGCTTCAAGCCGGTTTTATGTAGGTGTCACCACCATTACTTACACCTTAGTCGATGCTAATTTACATACTGTAACCTGCTCGTTTACAGTTACTGTGCTGGCCAAACCCGAAATTACGTGTATGCTCCCAATTGTACATGATACCGATCCTGGAAAGTGTAGCTACAAAGTTGATCCCGGAGTTCCAACTCTTGAACAGGGAGTCCAACCCATAACCTGGACATGGTCCATAAAAGGACCTGATGGAACGATAGAAGCAACTGGTACCAGTAAAACACCTGATAATGGCCCAACTCCTACTTCTATAGGACCTTACGATTTTAAAGTGGGTATCTCTACTATCACCTGGACTGCAACCAATATTTCCGGGAGTGATATATGTACCCAAACCGTTACAATATCTGACAAAGAGCCGCCCACTTTTACCCCGCCCGGCCCGTTTGAATTCTGTGTCGAAAATCTATTTTCTGCCGCTTATGTTTCTAATAATCTGAAGATTAACCCAGATCCTGATTATTATTTGTTCAAGGCTAGCAGTACCATTTTTGACATTTCCAATATCAATGATAATTGCTGTGCATTGAATACCATTCGCTGGGAAATAGTTTTCAGCACTGGCCAACCTACGATTTCAGGGACAGGTCAGCCATCAACATATAAAGAAAGTGGTATTCCGACTGACATCAAACTCTGGGGCGATGGAATAACCTTTACCACCCTTACCCATCAAATACGCTATTGGGTAAAAGACTGCAACAACAATGAGAATCCTATTCCAGTAGTGCTAGATATTAGGATCCATCCGCGACCGGCCGTAACCTATCACAATCAAAATAATAAACAGGTTATCCTACATACCAACATAAAAAAAATAAATTATGAGACAAACCGAACACTCTTTGAATGAAACGATTTCGTAAGAAGTCATTCATCAGAATCTTAAACCAATGGCTTTAAAAGCCGAATTTTATTAACAAAATTTATTCTCCCTAAAATTTTTATTTTATGAAACAATTGATTCTTTTGGTGTTGCTGACCGGGATGGTGGCAACATCTGCATTTGGTCAGCCCCTTGCTACAAAGGGATATGACGCTCAACAGCTTAGCTGCACTGGTCCTAATGCTGATGGCCCGTTGCAACCGATTGCCGGTAGACCATATGATTATTCTGCTGGTATTAGTCCGGGAGGAGGTACAGCCTATTGGTATGCAACAAAATCGATGGATTTTATTACGAACGGGACACGCAATCCAGGAATTGAAATTTCGAAAGAAGGTACCTCTATTCTGTCCGGAGCGCTCAACTACATGACGAACGAAACGACTGCGGCGGGTGCGACCGCATCAACGAAAACGACTGTAACCTGGACCACTGCAGGGCTAAAAGACGTTTCAGCTACGAAACCACTTTTTATGGTGCTTCAATACACAGGGAGTGGAACCCCCACCTGTTCGAACAACATGAAAGTGTACCAGATTATACCCAAAAATGCTTTTACTGTTGATATTTTGAATATTAAAAACTCCGATAAGACTACTGAACTGGCTTACGGAACGACCGATACCCAGTGTTATGCAGACATCCTTTCTGCAAAATATGATGCCCCAACAAGCAAGATGGTCTTTGATTATGGGGTAAACTACCTCTATTTTGAAGTGGTCGCGGCCAATTTCACCGGATCATTTACCCCCTCTTTTAAGCTTTCAGGGTTAAAAACCGGACAGAAGGCTTTGGTTGAATGGACAGTTGACAAAACTCTTGCCACTGCTGGTTTAACTGCATTAGGTGCAGCACAAACTGCAACTACAGGTACCGTATTGGATTTTACCGGAACGGCAGTTGCTGCCGATCCAGCTATTACCGACATGTCCAAGGGGGTTTCAATTTACATAAAAGTAACTGTTACGAATGGTCTTTATGAAGGCTTAAATGATGATGCTATTTCTTTGGCAGTTGAAGCTGCTAATGCATCAGGTGATGCTGATATTGATAATACCACGTGTGCCGCTCCTGCGACAACATTTGAAGATGTTGCCACCCAAACACTTAATAAGCGTCCTACAGTAATCCCGGATCCAGCAACAGGAACTTTCGTTCCTTAGACACTTCCCTAGTTGCTGAAAGCTTTCATAGATTTTTGAATTATTTGTTTCAATCAAATTGAGTTTTGGGAACGTTATATTCGGCTGAATGCCCAAGAGATCCTTTATTAAAATGAAACTTTGCATTAGATTCAGAATTGAATTGCTTGCACTTCTGCTTTTCCTGTTTGTTGCGGAGTATTCTGTAGCACAGCAGGGAGGTATTGTTGTGAATGAGGGGCAGCAAAAAAATCTGGCGGTTATCCCGGTAGCAGGGGAAACCTATGCATGGCGCATTTATAATAAACCGACCTTTCAGCCTGCAGATCTTGCCACCCAGGCAGAAGTTGAATATGATACTGGTACCGACAAAGCAGTTTTACCAGTGCTGTGGAAAATACAGGGAGAGTATTTTTTCACAGTGACAGCATTCAATTCGAAAGGGTGCAAGAACATGAAGGCAGGATATGTAAAAGTCATAGTGCCGCTGGTCTTAGCGATGGCAGGCAAAGACACGATCACCGGAATCTGCAATGCATTTACGTTGGATGCAACTGCCTCTATCGGAGTTGGTTTAAGCTATCTCTGGCGATTGCTTGATCCGGGAGGAATCTTGTCGGCCGATAATACGGCCAAAACAAATCTGACCCTGTCATCCGGTTTTACCGGAACCTTACCTTACAGTATTAGAATTCTGCTAACGGTAACCAACAAATCTGAGGATTCGGACAAAGACACCGTTAAAATCACTTTTGGTGAAGCGCCAAAAGTTGTAATCCTTTATCCGGCTGAGGCGAACAAAGATGGTTCAATGCTCATTGACGGGACAACCTCAAAGGGTGTTGGTCTTAAATATCACTGGTCATCAACAACGGGTGAAATTGTCGGTGATCCAAACAAATCCTCTGCACTCATCAAAGGAGCTGGAATGTACTCCCTTGAAGTAACCGACCTGTTCGGATGCCCATCGCAAAAGTTTTTCCAATATCCGTTCGAACCTAATGTGCTGATTGCTAATGCGGATTATATCAGAACCTCCTGGGTGGATTCAGTGCATATCCATGTATTGAACAATGACTATGATTCCAAAAATGCCCTTGACAAAAGATCACTTAAAGTTATACAGAATCCAGCGTATGGAAAAACCCAGGTTATTCCGGATGGAACGATAATCTATTCTCCGGACACTCACAAGGCCGCGATTGATCATTTTGTTTATCAGATATGTGACGAGGGCGGGGTTTGCGATACTGCAAATGTTACAGTTGACATTTATGACGGTCCGGTGTGGATACCTGAAGCCATTTCTCCTAACGGGGACGGACAAAACGAATATTTTGTCATCCGTGGACTAAGTAATTACAAAAATTCAGCCCTTACCATTTATACCAGGGCAGGACAACTGGTATACAGGTCACTGGATTATCAGAATGATTGGTCAGGCAAGTCTTTAGAGGCGGCTATCCCGGATGGGACCATGCTTCCGACGGGTACCTATTATTATGTTCTGCATCTCGGAGGGACCAACCGCTATCTGAAAGGTTTTGTTTATCTGTTGTATTAGCCTGTTTTTTTATTTGATAATGTAAACAAATCCTTTGATAATCTTTTTGGTACCACCCAAACAAAGCAGATAGTAATAGGTACCGGGAGGGACTGGAATAGCGCTGTGATTTTTAGTGTTCTGCAATCCGGTCCAGTCATTTCGATAATCATCATTCTTGTATATGGTGACTCCGTCCCGGCCAAAAATCGTGAGGGAAGATTTTTCAAAGGCTTCCAGCCCTTTTATCACAAACCGGTCATTCAAACCGTCTCCATTCGGGGAAATTCCTTCAGGCAAATAAATCGGCGGATCCCTTAGGTCAACGTTTACCATTGCCGTATCACACAGATTACACTTGTCACAAATCCGGTAATAAAATTTGTCGAGCCCTATATGATTTTTGAAGGGTGCATAAACAATAACGCCTGCTTTTGAAATGGTTACGTCTCCATATTCGGCTTTCGTGAGAATCTTCAGGCTGGCAGTATCTAAATCATTTTTTAGATCATAATCGTTGTTCAAAACATTTATCCGGATGCTCTTTAGCCAATCGGCAATGGCATAATCATTGACCGCAACGGGAATATGGCCATTGGAAACGATTACCTGGTAGGCCTTCATATTTGAACATCCACACGCATTAATTCCGGTGAGTAACAGAAGGAATTTTCCTGACTTTTCCCATTTGATTTGGATCTCAGAACTGTTTTTGGTGGTCAGATAAGTTACATTTTCTGTTTCAGCGCTCTTTTTGAGATGAGTGTCTTCAATTACCCTCCAGTCATAGAGGATTCCTGGTAAGGGAGTTATCTTAAATTGAATAGATTCTCCCACGAAAAAGTAACCAACTGCCTGAGCATAACCATTTACTGTAGAAAGCATTAATGGAATCAACAACACACCGAAAAGTGTCAGACTTTTCATTTTCCAGTTGGAACAGCCATGAGGATCATTTTTACTATTAATGTTGGTTGACAAATCATGGCTATTTCATGGCAGGAAGATTTGGACAGGCGATCCAGTATTGCTGGTGATGACCGGCCGGGCCAAAATCAATTGGGTCGCTACATCATTGGTGAACCCATCTGCCAGACAATCTGCATAGTGTACATCTTCAACTCCATCATTGGCTACACCATTCAGGGATAAAGTAATTGGTGTATCTGAAACACCTTCATAGTTATTGTTTTGAATCATCACTCTTATATAGATGGGGATGCCTCCTGCTGTCTGGTTGTCGGCAGGAGCGCTAATCTTGTTGACGGGGGTCCAGCTATCAGTGTTTTTTGTGAAAAGATTCGTCCCTGTAAAGGTCAAGGTCCCCGACCATTCAATTGATCCTATGATCTGTGACCCTGCCAGTCCTGCTATTTTTACGGTAGGGGTCCACCCTCCGCTGAAATTAGCAGCCACAACTTTGAATATGAGCTCATTAACTCCATAGTCATAAACCATTTTTGTGCCGTCATAACTGGCTGAAACTATATCTTTAGGACACAGCCTGCCTTGCACAGCGAGGTTAGATCCGTTCAGCTCAAGATCTGTAGCTCCATAAACATTGGTAAGATCCAAAGTGAAAGCATTATATGGTTCTATTTTATAGGCTCGTATGTTCATGGCCTCACAAAGCGTGCCATTGGTGCCTTTGTAACGGATAACCAGAAAATACGGTTTTACTATTGCATTGGCCACCGATTTACTGGTCCATTTTAGGTTGATTGAATTCGTTCCGGTCGCGGTATTGTGATATCCCGTACCTGCATCGATAAATTCTTTATCGTTTGGAAGGATGTTGGTGGAAATTAGGGCTGAACCTGCAATAAATCCCGGATTGTCAGTGACATACCAGTCAAAGGTTTGAGGCGTTGTATAGGGCGCGGCAATCGTCACGGCATAGACATAATTCTTCCCTGCAATCGGATGCAAAGGTGAGTCGACGCAGTTGGGCAGCCTGGGAATTGTTTGTCCCTGGATCAATAGGCCTCCCAATAAATTCAATGCCAGGAGAATTAAATAAGAAAGGCGCATCCGCTGAAAATGCTTTCCACAAAATTGAAATGATGTCTTCATTGGAGATAGTTTGATGGTTAATACTTTATTATATAGGTGTTTAGAAATTGCCAACTATTTGCGGCCGGGGTTTTATAATAACAGTGATTTTATGCCTGAGAGAATCCGGAGTCAGGTTGCCGGCAGCATCCTCCAGCCAGAATATGACTTGCCAAGATTGGTTGGAAGCGGTCATGGCCTCAAAATTTATGTCTTCAGGATGGTCAGAAATCTGGCCCGTTTTGTCATCGAGCCTCACTCCTGCCGCATCAGTTAACGGAAGGTGTAAAATATCGTCAGAAAATATTCCCCAGTGGAGAGTCAGACTTTCAGAAGGCGTAGCGTTATCGGAGAAATTTACTGGAGAAAGGTCGAAGAATGTACCGGATTTGTGGAACAGACAGGAATTCTTCTCCTCCGGCAAAATAGCCTCAATTGAATCATTCCATCCTGCCTGAACCAGATCATCCGGACACAACTGCTTAATGTCATTATCCAGGTTCAAAAATATGGGCGGTTCAGTATCCGGAACCGTCGTAACAAATATCCGCCGTGTTATAGAGGAGGTTTCTGTGCAAAGATTGCCATTGATGGTTGGAAAGGTCACCCTGATTTTGTAGATCCCCGAATCAGCAACAGAAATTTTGGTGAAATTCAGCTGTGCCTGGTAGCTTCCGGAAACAGACCCGCTCTCAGCGACATCCTGCCAATTGGAGGGTCCGGATTTTCTAATCCACTGAAAACCTGTCGGCGAATTTCCATGAGTCTGAACGCTAAGCCAGAGATTCTCGCCCTGGTTCAAGGTATAAGTTGCTACACCAATGGGGGCAATGCCAGTGATCTGGTTGACCGTCAGAAGCACCGTCGTAGAAGTTAGCTCAATTTCAGTGTCAGAAATGGATACTTGGTAAAAGGTGCTGTCAGGTGATTCATTACCTACACCTATATTTGGTACACCCAGTTTTATCGAATCAGCTGCTCCAAACGTGGCAAATGCCGGATCTGTTGGCCTTTTCCTTTTCCAGAGGTAATGGATCTTGCCATTACCACCTTCCGCAGTGACCGAAAAGGTGATCTTATTCCCCTTGCAGTCTGCCTGATCCGTTGGTTGAACCTTGATATTTAACAAAATAAGTATTAGGATAATCATGTCATTAAGTTGCCGCAAAATTTCAGGCATAAAGATTTCTGCCAGCAGGAATTAGCCTTTCCCGCAGGGAATTCTGATGAAAGAATTGAAGGAAATTTTGATCTGGACAGGTAACCGTTCGGATTATCAGAACAGCTAACCTGCCGGATCAATAAGAATGATACTACAAGTTACATGGTTTAAGGGAGAAAAAAGAATTATCTCTTCCCTGCAAAGAATCGCTTTATCAAAGACTCACATTCTCCTGCAAGAATGCCGCCAGTGGTCTGGGTCTTGGGATGCAGCGCTTCAGGGGCATATTTGAGAAATCCCCTTTTGACATCCGACGCACCCCAGACAATCCTGTCTACCTGCGCCCAACCCAGCGCACCCGCACACATGACGCAGGGTTCCAGCGTAATAAACAGGGTGCATCCGGTCAGGTATTTCCCTCCGAGCCAGCTGGTTGCAGAGGTAATTGCCAGCATTTCCGCATGGGCCGTCACATCCGTTAAAGTCTCCGTCTGGTTATGCGCCCTGGCGATGATTTTATTATGACAAACAACGACAGCCCCTATCGGGATTTCGCCTTCCAGAAAAGCCTGTTCGGCCTCTGCCAGCGCTCTCTTCATGAAATATTCGTCGTCGAAAGGATGAATCATCTTTTTTGTTTTGTAATTTAGCAGCCTTAAAAATAAACGCATACAAATGTACAGAAATCATACTTGCGGCGAAATACGCAGGACAAATATCGGACAGGAAATCATACTTGCCGGATGGGTTCAAAGAGTTAGGAATCTGGGTGGAATGACTTTCATCGACCTGAGGGATCGTTATGGAATCACACAACTGGTGGTGGATGATCAATCCTCGGAAGAGGTGAAAAATATAGCATCAACCCTTGGCCGCGAGTTCGTAGTACAAGCAATTGGTATCGTCAGGGAACGCTCCAGTAAAAATGCAAAAATGGCTACCGGGGATGTTGAACTTCATATATCTCAACTAAATATCCTCAATGCAGCAGTCACTCCTCCTTTCACGATCCAGGACGATACGGACGGTGGAGATGAGCTGCGCATGAAATACCGCTACCTCGACCTTCGCCGCGAGGCAGTTAGGAAAAATCTTGAGTTGAGGGCAAAAATGGCCCACGTGGTCAGAAACTACCTCGACAAGCATGACTTTATTGAAACAGAAACACCTGTTCTGATTAAATCCACACCCGAAGGCGCCCGGGATTTCGTCGTGCCCTCCCGGATGAATCCCAATGAGTTTTATGCCCTTCCACAATCTCCACAGCTGTTTAAACAGTTGCTGATGGTCGCCGGATTCGATCGTTACTATCAGATAGTCAAATGCTTCAGGGATGAAGACCTCAGAGCAGACCGTCAGCCGGAATTTACCCAGATCGACTGCGAGATGTCTTATGTTCACCAGGAAGATGTGCTGAATATGTTCGAAGGACTGACAAAGAACATCTTCAAGGAGATCAAAGGCATCGATATCGTCGATTTTCCAAGAATGACTTTTGCCGAAGCCTTCGAGAAATACGGAAATGACAAACCGGATCTTCGTTTTGGCATGGTGATCCATGAAATTACCGACCTGGTGAAGGGTAAAGATTTCAAACTCTTCGATGATGCAGCCTTCATCGGCGGCATCTGCGCCACCGGGTGCAGCGAATACACCAGAAAACAGCTTGATGCTCTAACGGATTATATCAAGAAGTCACAAATCGGCGGCACCGGCCTGGTCTACGCGAAAGTGAACGTCGATGGCACTGTCAAATCATCTGTCGATAAATATTATTCGACCGAAGATCTGCAGAAATGGGCCGCCAGGTTCAATGCCCAACCCGGAGACCTGCTGCTGATCATGTGCGGGACAAAAGAGAAAACTTTGCCGGTCATCTCTTCGTTGCGGCTGGAGATGGGTCGCCAGTGCGGACTGATGGACAAAGAAAATTTCAAACCACTCTGGGTGTACGATTTCCCGCTACTCGAGTGGAACGAGGAAACACAGCGCTTCTTCGCCATGCACCATCCGTTTACTTCACCGAAGCCAGAGGATATTGCACTCCTGGACAGCAATCCTGGTAAGGTTAGGGCTAATGCGTATGATCTGGTAATCAATGGTGTAGAGATCGGTGGAGGTTCTGTTAGAATATTTGACAGCGCCCTGCAGGCCAAAATGTTTAAAATACTGGGCTTTACAAAGGAGGCCGCCGAGGATCAGTTTGGCTTCCTGATGAACGCCTTCAAATTCGGCGCTCCACCCCATGCGGGAATCGCCTTCGGTTTCGACCGGCTGGTATCCATGTTCGCAGGACTGGACTCCATCCGAGACGTGATTGCATTCCCGAAAAACAATTCAGGCAGGGATGTGATGAACGACTCTCCTTCACCAATTGCCCAGTCACAGCTGGATGAATTGTATTTGCAGCTTATAGCGTCATGCTGAACTTGTTTCAGCATCCCCTCATGTTCCGGTCCCTGAGCGCAGTCGAAGGGCCCTTCGACTGCGCTCAGGGACCGATGCACTCCGCTATCCCTCGTATCAAATCCGCTATTCCGCTATCCCTCGTTTGAAACGAGGGATGACAACTATAATCAGGGGATTCCGAATCAAGTTTACAATGACGATCCTCTATTAATTTCAGACCTCAATTTCGCCCTTCAGATTGTTCCGGAGATAGTATTGCGTCTCCTCAGGGGTGAGGTTTTGCCCGAGCAGAAACATCAATTTGGTGACGGCAGCCTCAACGGTACTGTCACCGCCACTGACGACCCCTGCTTTCTGAAGTTCCGTGCTGGTCGCGTAATGCCCCATCACCACTTTGCCCCCCGGGCATTGGGATACATTCATCAGGATAATATCCTTTTTGGTCGCTTTTCGGATGGCATTGAGCAGCCAGCCTGTTGTGGGCATGTTTCCCGAGCCATACGATTCAAGTACAACACCCTTTAAGTCAGGCAATTGGAGTGTCGACTCAAAATAGTGCCGGTTCAATCCCGGGAATATCTTCAATATAATTACCCGGTCATCCACGGAAGTATTGATTTTCAGTACTCCCTTGTTTTTGGGGTAGTTAATCTTTTCATAATTAAAAACGATATCCACCCCTGCCTTGGCTAACGCCGGATAGTTATGGGAGGCAAAAGCGCTGAACTGTGCGGAATCTTTTTTGGTCGTCCGGTTACCACGAAAAAGCTGCGAATCAAAATAGATGCAAACTTCGGGAACGACGGAACTTCCGTCCTTCTTCGCCGCCGCCATCTGAACGGCCGTAATGAGATTCTCCTTTCCGTCGGTTCTCAAAATACCAATAGGCAACTGAGATCCGGTCATGATCACCGCCTTATCCAGGTTTTCGAACATGTAACTAAGCGCCGAAGCGGTGTACGACATAGTGTCAGTCCCATGCAGGATCACAAATCCGTCATATTTAGTGTAGTTTTTCTGGATCGTCCTGGCAAGTTGCGCCCAGATAGCAGGCGTCATATTCGAGGAATCGATCGGCGGATTAAAGGTGATGGAGTGTATGGTATAACCAAGCTTATTCAGTTCGGGAATCTCTTCCAGCAACATTCCGAACTTCATGGGAGCCAGCGTCTTGGTAACAGGATCTTCCCTCATACCAATCGTTCCGCCGGTATAAATGATCAGAATGGATGCTTTGTCACTTGTTTCCATCATCTAACAAAAGTACTAAAAACCAAACAGTTCCTTAGCATTTCTTGAGGTGATGGCCGCGATTTTTTGAATAGAAACATCATGTACTTCCGCGATTTTTGCTGCCACAGTCACAATATAAGAACATTCATTGCGTTTGCCTCTGTGAGGAACAGGGGCAAGCCAAGGCGAGTCAGTCTCAATCAGCAGATGACGGGGGTCAATCTTTTGAACCGTCTCACTCAGACCGGAATTCTTGAAGGTGACGATTCCGTTGATCCCAATCTTAAATCCCAATTCAATGATTTGTTCGGCTTCTTCCAGAGTACCGGTGAAACTGTGAAAGACCCCGTGCAGGTCGTGATTGTAAACTTTTCTGAGCTGTTCCATCACTTCCTTAAACGAGTCCCTGACATGAATCACGATCGGGAACTTTCTGCTTTTTGCCCAGTCGATCTGGGTGGTGAAAGCCTCGATCTGCTCTTCCAGAAAAGATTTGTCCCAGAAAAGATCTATGCCGATTTCGCCGATGCCGTAGAACTTTCTCTTGGCGAGCCAGTATTCCAGGATCAACAGCTCTTTGCGGAAGTCTTCCTTAACAGAAGTCGGATGTAAACCCAGCAAAGGGAAAAATAGTCCGGGAATGGTATCGGTCAGATCGAGCAATGGTTTGATGGAGGAACTGTCGATGTTTGGCAGAACAATCCGCTCGATACCAGCTTCCAGGGCTCTGGTGATTACCTCATCCCTGTCGAGGCTAAAATCAGATGAATAGATGTGCGAATGACTGTCAATAAACATATTGGCAAAATTTACGCAAAGGTAACCAAGCTGACAGTCAGCAAGGTTAAGGGAATGTTATATTATACCAACCCCTGGGCCAGCATTGCATCTGCTACCTTCACAAATCCACCAACATTCGCCCCTTTTACGTAGTTGGTGTAATTCCCTTCCCGACCATATTTCAGGCAGGTCTGGTGAATGTCGTGCATGATAAGATGCAACCTTTCGTCGACCTCCTCCTTTGTCCAGTTGTACCGCATGCTGTTTTGTGACATCTCAAGACCAGAAACTGCCACACCACCTGCGTTTACAGCCTTCCCGGGAGCATAATGAATCTTATTATCCAGGAAATAATTGACCGCACCGGCAGTACATCCCATGTTGGAGACTTCCCCGATCAGGAAACAACCGTTGGCAACCAGCATCCGGGCGTCTTTTTCATCGAGTTCATTTTCACATGCGCAGGGAAGGGCGATATCAACTTTCTGCACCCAGGGCTTCGCATTCGGGAAGAACTTGCATCCAAACTCTTCGGCATATGGAGCCACAACATCGTTGTTGGTGGCACGAAGGTCGAGCAGGTAATCAATTTTATGTCCCGAAATCCCGGCAGGGTCATAGATATAGCCATCAGGACCGGAAATCGTGACAACTTTCCCTCCCAGTTCATCGATCTTGGAAATAGCCCCCCAGGCAACATTTCCGAAACCTGAAACCGATACTGTCTTGCCTTTCAGCTCTTTGCCCATCTCTTTCAGCATGTGCCGGACAAAATACACCGCTCCGAAACCAGTTGCCTCCGGACGGATCAATGAACCACCCCAGCCGAGACCTTTCCCGGTAAGGACACCGGTAAATTCATTGCGGATACGTTTATATTGACCAAACAGATAACCAATTTCCCGTCCGCCAACACCAATATCGCCTGCCGGAACGTCTGTGTCCGGACCAATGTGACGAAAAAGCTCCGTCATGAAGGACTGGCAAAAGTGCATGATCTCGTTGTCGCTGCGACCCTTCGCACTGAAATCAGACCCTCCTTTGCCACCGCCCATCGGCAGGGTGGTCAGGCTGTTCTTAAAGGTTTGCTCGAAGCCCAGGAACTTCAGGATGCTGAGGTTGACACTCTTGTGAAACCTCAAGCCGCCTTTGTATGGGCCGAGGGCACTGTTAAATTCTATCCTGTAGCCGCGGTTGATCTCCACTTCTCCAAGGTCGTTCATCCAGGGTACGCGAAACATGATCGTGCGCTCGGGCTCGACCATTCGCTCTAATATTTTGGCCTGTTTGTATCGGGGGTTTGCGTCGTAAACGTCCCAAACCGTCTCAATAACTTCTCTGACTGCTTGGTGGAACTCGTTCTCGCCCGGAGTACGGGACTTCAGTTCCCCCATAAATTTTTCGATTCCTGCATTCATGGTAGGTATATTTTTATGCAAAAGTACAGTAATTATTATTCTGAAATCTATCGTTTTTTGTGAGTTTAGTCATTAAATCTTTATCTCGCTCACTCTTTCAACTTGTAATTAAAGCAATCATTTTGATGCATTTTTAGAAGATAAGACAGATATAAATCGTAATTTTGCACCAATTTTAAGATAAATCAGTTCAAACCCGATGGATTATAACTTCAAAGAGATTGAAGCCAAATGGCAACAATACTGGGTGGATAAGAAGAGTTTCAAAACGTATGACGACTTTTCCAAACCTAAATTTTATTGTCTCGATATGTTCCCGTACCCCTCCGGGGCCGGATTGCACGTGGGACATCCTGAAGGTTATACCGCGACAGATATCGTTTGCCGTTACAAAAGAAGCAAGGGTTTCAATGTCCTGCACCCGATGGGATGGGATGCTTTCGGACTTCCTGCCGAGCAATACGCCATCCAGACGGGAACCCATCCAGCCGAAACGACACAGAAAAACTGTGATAATTTCAGGCGTCAGATTCAATCGCTGGGTTTGAGCTACGACTGGGACCGTGAAATCAACACCACCGATCCTTCCTATTTTAAATGGACGCAATGGATTTTCATCCGTCTTTACAATACCTGGTTTGACGCTGCAGCCGGTAAAGGCAAGCCAATTTTTGAGTTGCCTGTTCCTGAGGAAGTTAAACAGGCAGGCAAGGAGGCTGTACGCAATTACGTCGATCACAAGCGTCTGGCTTATTATGGTGAGGCTCAGGTATGGTATTGCCGCACCTGCAAAACAGTCTGCGCCAATGAGGAGGTTCTCAACGACGGATCGCACGAAAAATGCGGCACCAAGGAGGTGGAAAGACGCTTCCTGAAACAGTGGATGCTCCGTATTCCGCACTATGCCGAGCGATTACTCGAAGGACTCGATGACCTCGACTGGCCAGAAGGTGTCAAGGAGATGCAACGCAACTGGATCGGACGTTCTACTGGTGCCGAAGTCGATTTTGTCCTCGAAGGATTGGACAAGAAACTGAGGGTCTACACCACCCGTCAGGATACACTTTTCGGTGCAACTTATATGGTTGTCGCTCCCGAACACGAACTCGTTAAAACGATAACCACCCCTGAACAAAAGGCGGCCGTGACGGCTTATGTCACCAATGCTGCCCTGAAAAGCGACCTCGACCGCACCGATCTTGCCAAGGGGAAAACCGGCGTTTTTACCGGACGGTATGCCATTAATCCACTAAACGGTGCCCAAATTCCTGTTTGGGTGGCCGATTATGTCCTGATGGGCTACGGAACCGGAGCCATCATGGCGGTTCCGGCGCATGATTTCCGCGACTTTGAATTTGCGCAGACTTATCAGCTTCCTATCGTTTGTATCCTGGATCCAAAAGATGGCACAGATGCTGCAAACCGTGCCAAAATTTTGGAAGGCGAGGCGTGTTGGAGCGAAGATGGCGCCTACATCAACTCTGCCAATGCGGCTATTGGAATCGATATCAATGGCCTGACCAAGGAACAGGGAATTAAGCAAGTGACGGAATGGCTCGAAAACAAAGGATTGGGTAAGGCCACCGTGAATTATAAACTCCGCGACTGGCTCTTCAGCCGACAAAGATATTGGGGCGAACCCTTTCCGGTAATCCACTGGGAAGATGGTGAAATCACCCTGCTCAAGGATGACGAACTGCCTTTGCTTTTACCTGAGGTTGAGAAATATCAGCCTGGCGAAACAGGTGAGTCACCACTCTCGAATGCCGGTGACTGGCTGAAAGTAACGGATGCCAAAGGCCGTAAGGGTCGCCGCGAGACCAACACCATGCCTCAGTGGGCAGGATCCTGCTGGTATTATTTAAGATTTATCGATCCGAAAAACGATACAGAACTCTTTGCAGAGGCCAAAGAAAATTACTGGATGCCGGTCGATTTGTATGTCGGCGGTGCCGAGCATGCCGTGCTGCACTTGTTGTACAGCCGCTTCTGGCACAAGGTCTTGTTCGATTTGGGCATTGTTTCGACTAACGAACCCTTCCAAAAACTCTTCAACCAGGGGATGATCCTGGCCTTTGCCTACGAAACGGCTTCGGGTTCCAAGGTTCCATCAGATATGGTAACAGAGAAAGAAGGCAAATATTTTCACAACGATACAGGTGAGGAATTAAAACAGATTGTTGCCAAGATGTCAAAGTCCCTTAAAAACGTGGTGAATCCGGACGATGTAGTCGAAAAATTCGGCGCCGATTCCCTGCGTCTTTATGAGATGTTTATTGGTCCGCTGGATGCCACCAAACCCTGGACGGAAAAAGGTGTAAAGGGGGTCTACAACTTCCTGCGAAGGGTTGCAACATTCTTTGGCGAGCAAAGTAACCTGACCCAAGGCACCGAAAGCAAGGAGACACTTAAACTGTTGCATCAAACCATCAAAAAAGTCGGTGATGATGTGGAGGATATGAAATTCAACACCGCCATTTCGCAGATGATGGTCTTTACCAACCATTGTTACAAAGCCGGAAAGGTAACCCACGAAACTGCCAATACTTTTTACCAGGTCCTGGCGCCGTTCGCACCGCACCTGGCAGAAGAGCTCTGGTCCATGAACGGGCATGCCGAAAGCGTCGGCATTGCTGCCTGGCCATTGGTCAATCCCGATTTTCTTACGGTGGAAGTGGTCGAATATCCGGTTTCCTTCAATGGGAAAGTCCGCTTCAAACTCGCGTTGCCGGTCAGTCTTACTACCGATGAAGTCGAAAAAGCAGCTTTGAGCAGCGATTTAACCAAAAAGTGGCTGGAAGGAAATACCGTTGTAAAAATTATTGTCGTACCCGGAAAGATTGTAAACATTGTCCTCAAGCCCTTATGAATAAAGTACGCGTCAGGTTTGCACCCAGTCCAACCGGACCGCTTCACATTGGAGGCGTCCGCACGGCCCTGTTCAATTATCTCTTCGCCAAACATCATGGTGGCGATTTCCTGCTAAGGATTGAAGACACCGATCAGACACGTTATGTGCCTGGGGCTGAAGAATATATCATGGAAGCGCTCGACTGGTGTGGCATCAAAATCGATGAGGGCCCGCGCGAGGGAGGCCCTCATGCCCCTTACCGCCAGAGCGAACGCAAGAATCTTTATGAAAAATACGCGCAACAGCTAATTGACACCGGGCATGCCTATTATGCTTTTGACACACCCGAAGAGCTGGATGCATTAAGGACTACCGCCGAAGCAAACGGAGCCACGTTTACCTATAATAATAGTACGCGCGAAGGACTGAAGAATTCGCTTTCCATGCCGGAAAAGGAATGGAGGGAAATGCTGGATTCGGAAGTTCACCATGTGGTGCGATTTAAAATGCCTGAAAATCAAATTGTTGAAGAAATAGATTTGATCAGGGGACATGTCCAGTTTAACACCGACCAGCTCGATGACAAGGTACTGTTCAAAAGTGACGGCATGCCGACCTATCACCTGGCCAACGTGGTAGACGATCATTTAATGGAGATTACCCATGTTATCCGCGGAGAAGAATGGCTGCCTTCCATGCCTTTACATATATTATTGTATCAGGCCTTCGGCTGGAAAGCTACGATGCCAAAATTTTCGCATCTGCCGCTGATCCTTAAGCCGGTTGGCAAAGGTAAGCTCAGCAAGCGCGATGGCGACCAGATGGGGTTTCCTGTCTTTCCGTTGGCCTGGAAGGATCCTGAGACCGGAGATATTTACAGGGGCTACCGCGAAGATGGCTATCTGCCGGATGGTTTTATCAATATGCTTTCTCTGCTCGGGTGGAATCCGGGTACGGAGCAGGAGATTTTCTCGATGGATCAGCTGATTCAGAGCTTTTCACTCGAGCGCGTGGGAAAATCGGGGTCGCGGTTTGATCCGGAAAAGACCAGGTGGTTCAATCATCAATACCTGATCAGGCATTCTGATGAGGAACTCGCTCGTAATTTTTTGCCGATCCTGGAATCAAAGGGCGTTCGGGTTCCTTTTGAGCTGGTAGTGCATGTCTGCGGACTGGTAAAAGAGCGGTGTCATTTTGTAAACGAAGTGTGGGACCAGGGATTTTTCTTTTTTCAGGCGCCGGTATCTTATGATGAAAAGATTGTCAGCAAACGCTGGAAGGATGGGGTGCCAGAGATGATGGCGGAAATCGCGGAATTCTTTGCAGATGTTGAAAGCTGGAAGGCAGCTGAAATCAAAGAACCATTTTCGCAAATGGTGACAGAAAAGGGCTGGAATTTCGGTACGATCATGAATTCGCTGCGTTTATGCCTGGTTGGAGGCAGCTTCGGACCGGATATTTTCGAAATCTGCGAGATTATCGGGCGGGAAGAGACGATTTTCCGTATCAATCGGGCGATTTCAAAGCTATCTTTCCCAGCGCAATAGGTACAACCCCGCTATCCCGCTATCCCTCGTTTGCAACGAGGGATTAAATTTGCAACCCCGCTATCCCTCGTTTGCAACGAGGGATTAAATCATTGTCCCCTTTCCCTACGAATCCCCCTATTACTAAATTAACTCTACCATTCGCAAAAAAAGCATTGAATTTCGTCAAATATTAACATAATTATTTGTATATTTAAAAACAAATCTTTAATATTGTAAAGCATGGTAAGATGGTAATCTCTTGTTATTGAAGGGATTTTAATAAAACTGCCTGGTTCTTAAATTTTTTTCAACAATTGTTAATAACTGAAGCAACCTGTGCAACCTTTTTACCATCTTTGACTATATTGAAACATAATTTTTAGGATTTTTAACTTTAATCTAATTTTCGAAGCAACCTGAACATCCTTTTAATCATCTACAACAAAAATGTCCTTGATCTTTTTTGTCAATTATCGGTTGGATTGATGTTTATTAACTGAAATAATTAGGATTATTAGAATTTTTTAAATAATATTGTACTGATTTCGGCATTCTTAGGCGATTCTATATTAAACACGTTCTTTCTAAAACATTATTAAAACAATAAATTAAAACAATCGATTAAAAAAAATAGAAGTTATTAACGATTATTTATGAGAACTAGAGATTTTATTTACTTATTAAAAACAACAAAAATTATGAAAACAAGGGGTACCTTAAATTTCCTAAAAAGAGCGGGCGCTATTCTTATGCTACTCGCAATTTTTGCATCATCTTGTAACAAGTATGCGGATGATTTCAAACAAATGAACACCAAACTGGACGCACTTATTACTGGTAAAGCTGAGTTGACAACGGACTTGGGTCTTGTGAAAGCTAGTGTGCTTTCTCTTCAAAGTGCCATTGGTGCTATACCAAATCCAACAGTTTCCATAGCTGCTTTAGGAACTCAATTAACAGGTCTTACTACTAAGTTGAATGACATTCAAACTTCACTTAACACACTTTCCGACAAAGTTGCAGCAGGTAAATTAACATCGGATGCTGCTGCACTGGTAGTAGCTCAGTTGAAAATTGATCTGGCTGCTGCTCAAGCTGACATCACTAAGTTAATTGCCAACGCGACCTTCTCAGTCACAGAAATCGCAGCAATAACAGGAATAGCACAAGTCGGTGCTAAATTAACAGCAGGTGTACTGACACCATCATTTGCATTAGTAACTTATCAGTGGAAGAGTGCTGCTACATCAGATGGCACATATGCTGACATTGCAGGTGCAACAACAAATAAATACACACTAGTTACAGGCGATGCTACTAAGTTCATCAAAGTAACAGCAACAGGCACAGGCAGCTACACCGGCACAGTAACAAGTGCAGCAACAACTGTAGTAACAGCTCAAGCAACATTCACAATCGGTGCAATAACCGGTACAGCACAAGTCGGTGTTCAATTAACAGCAGGTGCACTGGAACCAGCAGGTGCAACAGTAACTTATCAGTGGCAGAGTGCTGCTACAGCAGGTGGCACATATGTTGACATTGCTGGTGCAACAACAAGCAAATGCACACCAACTACAGGCGATGCAGGTAAGTTCATCAAAGTAGTAGCAACAGGCACAGGCAGCTACACTGGCACAGGAGAGGCCGTAACTGATGCAGCAGTAGGGTATTCAGCACAACTCACAGGAGTCGTAATAACCGGTACACAACGAGTCTATGCTAAATTAACAGCAACGGTATCACCAGCAGTTACTGCATCCTCAGTAGCTTATAAGTGGTATGCTTTACCTACAGCAACTACTGTCATTGATGACAATACTGTTGCAATTGCCGATGCAATAACAAACGAATACACACTAGTTGCAGCCGATGCAGGTAAGTTCATCAAAGTCGTAGCAACAGGCACATTCTTAACTGGCACAACATCAGTTACAAGTGCGGCAACAGGTAAAATAGCAGCTCTGATACTTATTACAGCAATCGGAGATATAACCGGAACAGCACAAGTCGGTGTTCAATTAACAGCAGGTGCACTGACACCAGCAGATGCAACAGTAAATTATCAGTGGTACTTAGTTGCTGCCGCAGATACTAATGTAGCCGATGCATACAAAATTGCCGGTGCAACAACAAACAAATACACACCAGTTGCAACCGATGCAGGTAAGTTCATCAAAGTAGTAGCAACAGGCAAAGTTGGCTACACTGGTGCAGTAACAAGTGCAGCAACAAGTGCAGTAGTAATACAATAGGGAAGTAGCAAATACTATTTAGCGAAATGAGCTCCTGAACGCAATAGCGCAGGGAGAAAATAAAACAAAGCCCCGTAGGTTCGCCTTCGGGGCTTTCTTTTTTGTGCCGTGCATGGCGGGTAGAGACCCCGCTGGCGCGGAGTGTGTTCCGCTACCCCTCGTTTTCCGCTACCCCTCGTTTGCAACGAGGGGTTTATGGTTATGGTTTGTCGTTTGCAACGACATTATCCACTGAAAGGGGGCTGTAAATTGCATGTACGCGACTCTTGAATAATTTTTTGCGGAATTTATTATAGTTGATAAATATTTGAGACGAACCCATTGCATGCAGTTGCACCGCTGGTGCAGATTTGCAATCTGCAACATTTATTCCGGGATTTATAATCCATTAATCACCACTATTTTATTAGAAGCCTCTTTCTTCCTGGAAAGCTGTTGATGTAATTGCACCTCATCACAGATCCGATTTTTAGGCGTGCAGATTGCAAATCTGCACGAGCGGAGATATTTACTTTAACCAAACTAAAGATTTATTACAATGGCTAAAAAAGAAGTTATAGCTACTTTAAAGACCATATTTAGTAGGCACAAATCGATTCTACAGCAACGATAATTCGCCACTGGTTGATTTGGTTAAAAGGATAGGATTGGAAATTGCATAAATTTTTCACTTTTACTTCTTTCCAGCCATTTTCAAAATTACATAAAGAGTGGGCGACTACTGATAAGCAAATATTTAAGAAAATTATCCTACAATGTAAATATCATTATTGAATCGTAAGCATTCGGCGTAATACATATGGATTGCGACACCCCGCCTTGGATTTGCAATCCATTTTTGCCTCTGGGTGGCGGTCGAGACGGTGCATGCACTGTTTGTACGGGTGGTGCCGGCGTATATTGTGCAGGAATTGGAATGCATGCAACGTCTCTACGGGAGTTGCTGGAAGCGATTGTACGGAACGGGTGCAGCGATTTGTAAATGCTGTTTTGCATTTGTATTTGCAGGAAACAATACGTAAGATGTTGATTGGACAAACATTCAAAAGATTTGATTAACTTTGGGTAAAAATCCGGGTTTGAAAGATAAAGTTGATATAGAGAAAACTTATAATCATTGGATTAATACTTCTGACAAAGATTTTGTTACAATGATGCATCTCTTTCGTTCAAAGGATTATCATTGGTCGTTATTTATTGGGCATATTGTTGTCGAACGATTATTAAAGACTGCTGTTGTGAAAAGAATATCCGATCATGCGCCATTTTCGCATGATCTGACTAAATTGGCGCAGCTTTCCGGGTTGTCATTTTCTGAAGAACATTTAGATTGGCTTGATACAATTTCAACGTTCAATATGAATGCGAGATACGATAGCTACAAAGAAGCTTTCTACAGAAAGTGTACATTAGCGTTCACTACCGAATGGATTGATAAAATTAAAATATTGCAATCATGGACAAAGGAGAAGCTCTCAGAATAGCAGGCGCTTACATTGATTCAATAAGTACCAAATACAGCGTTAGGCAAGCAATACTGTTTGGCTCTTTTGCAAAAGGGACCAACCATGATGATAGTGATATAGATATTGCCATTGTCGTTAATAATGTAGTAGATATTATTGACACTCAAATTGATTTAATGAAACTTCGCAGAAAAATTGATTTGAGGATTGAGCCGCACCCATTTATGATTGGTGATTTTAATCAGAATAACCCGGTCGTTCATGAAATATTAAAATACGGAATTATCATCAAAAACAAAGTGGCCTGACTATTTACCGTAGTTGGCCCTGTTTGACAATATTATGCTGTACTTAACGTGCAGATCCCTGCTCCCCCTTGTTTGCAACGAGGGGTTTATGGTTTGTCGTTTGCAACGATTTTATATAATATAAACATCTCACCTCTTCCCCGCCATTTTCAGTATAATCTCTTTTTCCCAAGGTATATTTTTGATTGCTTCGTTAATGGTGTTGTCTGCTTTAATAGTGTCTCCAACTTCCCTGTAAAGAGTGGAGAGTTTTAACCAGGGCTCCTTCGCATATTTCTCTTTGGCAACGTAATCCTGAAGTACCAGGATGGCCTCTGCTTTTCTTGAATTTTCAATCAAAATGTTACAAAGAACATTCACGTTGACAAAGAAACGCGGTTTTATTTCGACCGCTTTGCGGGCATAATATAGTGCACTGTCTTTCTTCCCTAATTTGTCGAATGCAAAAGCCAGATTGAATTCTCGTCTACTGTCCCATGGGCTGCTTTTATCCGGAAGTAAGAGGTCGACTGATTCCCGAAATTTTCCCTCATTCATCGTATAACGAGTTATACCTACTACAAGTGGTTCGACACCCAATGTGGAGACCGTAGGAATTACGGGTAGCTCCTTTAAAAACAGGCTGGAATCGTGCAGGGGTGCTCCTGCGGCTAAGTCAGATTCTATCAGCATCTGCAGTTTTTGTGACTTGAAATACAATGAAAAAACATAGGAAGAGCCAATAAGGATCAAAATATAGCTAACATACAGAACTCTTGTCAACAAAATTTTTGATTTTTGATTTTTGATCCGGGACTGTGGCGGAAGAAAGGAGAAATTGGCGGTCAACGGCGAATATGCAATTCCGGCTGCTACGAGTAATGCGAAAAGGGATTGAATTTCGGGTCTTTCGGAAGGGAAATTGAAGAAGGCGTCGATGCTGCATAGGGCTACTCCGAAGGCCGGAATAAACAGGTATTTTATAGAGTCCTCATTTGGTTCCTTCTTGAAAAATGCCACCAGAAAATTCAATCCGATCAGGACAAATATGGAAATAAACAATAAGCCGCCAAAAAGACCCGTTTCAGTAAAAACCTGTATGAAATCATTGTGATTTCTACCCATATAAGCGGCATGGTTCTTGGTCTGATTTTCATATTGCAAAACTCTGATTTTCCAGTTTCCAGTTCCAACACCGAGTAACGGATCCTTCTTAAACAGTAAAGCAGAATTCTTCCAGGCACTGATACGCCAAGTATCGGAAAGTTCTTTATTTACCTGAGAAATCCGTTGGGTAAAGGATACATTATATTTATCTCCGTTCTTTGGATATAAATATCGCTGCGTCACTGTAAAAATCAGGAGTGCCATTACAAACGCCCCGAGAACTAAACCTGGTGTTTTAAATGGTTGAGGAGTTTTATTTCTGTAATTAAGGATTAAAATAAAAGCAACAACGCTCACTGCCAGCAGAAAACTTCCAAAGTAAAATGCCCTCGCACTCATGAAAAGGATGGCCAAAAAGGCACAACAAAGCGAAAAATAACCAGCCTTTTTTACCCAGCCATTATCGTAAATGATGAGCCACAAGGCAAAAACCATCTTGATAAAAATAGCAGCCGCAAGTATATTTTTGTTAGAGAATACTGATTTAATATCTTCAATAGAACCGATTTGCTGGGTGATGTAAAGAGGAATATTGTAGAATACTGTAAATGAATCCACGATCAAAACAAAGGCCAGTACGATACTGATCCATCTGAGATACCGCTTGTCGGATCGCAGGATTACAGATAGATTCAGGGCTGCCGCAAAGACTGAAAAGTACATCGAAAAGGTGATGAATGCCTCTCCCATGTTGATTGCTTTGGTAAATGAAAGCAATATGACGGCCATGAAAAGAGTATAGGCGAAACCAATTCTGTTACTGAAAAATAATCGGATAGGAGCGGGTTCATTTTTCTGTGGGCTGGTCGTCATCAGGAATAGAAAACAAAGGAGATTGATGATAGACAGGGAGAGAAACTTCGGTCCGTTGGAGTCTATGGCTTCCAGGTTTGGAAGGAAAACCGGGATCAGGGTGTAGGCCAATAGCAGCAGAATATAAGAGGTCCTGAGTGTTGGTGCTGCGACTATTTGGGTGCGGTTCTTGGCTGGTTTTGGAGGTTGTTTTT
Source organism: Prolixibacteraceae bacterium (assembly GCA_036508555.1). GTDB lineage: Bacteria > Bacteroidota > Bacteroidia > Bacteroidales > Prolixibacteraceae > CAINVV01. Next base: position 15,109 of record DATCHD010000060.1, on the reverse strand, counting down.
TCATCATTGTCAAATATAGAAAATATATGCTCAATTTTTATTTATATATTGATCCGAAATTTGACTATGAGCCGTAAAATCATCATCGCGATTACAGGTGCCAGCGGATCAATTTATGCCAAGAGACTGATTGAGAAACTGAGCAAATCAACCACCATCCCGGAGGCCTGCGGTGTCGTCTTTTCCAAAAACGCCAGGGATATCTGGGCTTATGAATTAAAAGAGGAGGTAAGCACAGCATCCATTCCATACAAAATATATGAACCGCATGATTTTAATGCTCCTTTTGCATCAGGATCCGCTAGTTATGACACCATGGTAATCATTCCCTGCTCCATGGGAACGTTAGGACGTATTGCATCCGGTATTTCAGACGATCTGATCACCCGTGCTGCTGATGTTGTCTTAAAGGAGAAAGGCCGCTTAATTGTCGTTCCGCGCGAAATGCCCTATAACCTGATTCATCTGCGCAACATGGTGACTTTAACAGAAGCAGGAGCCATTGTCCTGCCTGCAGCACCCTCCTTTTATTCACTTCCCGCAACAATTGAAGAGCTGGTAGATACGGTTGTGAACAGGGTTTTGGATCTGATGCGTATGCCGAGTGAATCGTATCGTTGGGGAGAGCATAGATAGTGGATCATTCATATCCCTCGTTGCAAACGAGAGATAGCTGCCCTTTTTGCTATCACTCGTTTGCAACGAGTGATTACTTTACTCCTCGTTTGTAACTTTTTGTTATCACTCGTTTGCAACGAGGGATTACTTTACTCCTCGTTTGAAACGAGGGTTCTAAAAGTTTAATACTAATGTTTCAAGCGTAAGCCAATGTGGCGATGCTGACTTTGGTGCCGGGAACTTTAAGAAGGACATTTGCACAGGCTTCGAGGGTGGAACCAGTCGTTACTACATCATCGATCAGAAGTAGATGCTTCCCTTCCAACTGTTCCGGCTTTCGGACACTAAACAGCTCCTTCACATTTTCCCATCGTTCAAATCTGCTCTTGTTGGTCTGGGTATCCGAGTAGTGATTTCGTGTCAGATTACCTGTTGAAAAGGGCTTTCCCATGGCATCCGACATCCCCTTTACAATCTCTGCACTCTGGTTGTATCCCCTTTTGTGTTCCCGCTTAGGATGCAACGGTACAGGTACCAGGAGTTCAATATCCTGGTAGGGGAGGTTTTGGATTAAATCTAACCCGAACAATAAACCGAGTTTTTCACCCACTTCTTTGGATCCTTTGTATTTAAGCTGATGCAGAAAGCGCTGCATAATGCCCCCCTTGTCGAAACTGCAAAAGGCCGAGGCTAATTGGATTTCTGCTCGGCCCCAGAAGAGTTGCGCCACAGGATTATCCGGGGTTTTTTCAAATCCAGTTTTAGGCAGATCTGCTTGGCAACCCAGACAAATCACAGCCTCCCCTCGTACGAGCGAAGTCTGGCAACCCTTGCACAAACGGGGATAAAATAAAGATAGAAAATCCTCTAAAATCATATGATATTTTTATTGTAAGTTACTTGATTTTGTAAAAAAACACGAATACAAGGGAACAAAAAATCCCCGCAGCTTTATAGCAGCGGGGATTTCCCAAATTTCAGGACAAAAAACTTAAGTCATATCGCTCAAATTTTGAAGGCTTCTTTGATCTTATCTACGTAATCCAGTTTTTCCCAGGTAAACAGTTCAACATTCAACTCTTTATTCCCAAAATAGGCGGAGGTGAATTTTTTGGTTACCGTGCGTGGCGTGCGTCCCATGTGACCATAAGAGGCACTCTCCTCGTAGATTGGATTGCGGAGTTTCAGCCGTTGCTCGATCGCATAAGGACGCAAGTCGAACAGTGCCGTGATTTTTTCTGCGATCTCATTGTCGTGGAGGGTGACTTTGGCAGAGCCGTAAGTATTTACGTAGATGTTAACAGGCTGGGCCACGCCGATGGCATAGGCCAGCTGAACCAGCATCTCGCCTGCAACACCTGCTGCGACCATGTTCTTGGCAATGTGACGGGCTGCATAGGCTGCGGAACGGTCGACTTTGGAAGGATCTTTTCCGGAGAAAGCGCCGCCGCCATGTGCACCGCGACCACCATAGGTATCCACGATAATCTTACGGCCAGTCAGGCCGCTGTCTCCGTGTGGACCGCCAATTACAAACTTCCCGGTAGGGTTAACGTGCAGAATGTATCCTGGTTCGAAAAGTTTCTGAAGACGAACAGGCAGTACTTTTTTGGTAGCTGGAATCAGAATATTCTGAACATCAGCCTTGATTTTGGCTAACATCCTGACATCGTCGGCATCGAAATCATCATGCTGTGTGGAGATAACGATGGTATGAACTTTAATGGCCTGGTTTTTATCATCATACTCAATGGTTACCTGTGATTTGGCATCCGGACGGAGATAGGTCATTTCCTTACCCGCCCTGCGGATTTTAGCTAATTCCTTGAGCAGCGCATGGGCCAGTTCTAAAGGCAGTGGCATGTAATTATCGGTTTCGCTGCAGGCATAACCGAACATCATACCCTGGTCGCCGGCGCCCTGATTCTCAAGTTCAGACCGTTCGACACCCCGGTTGATGTCTGGCGACTGTTCGTGAAGGGCTGTCAGCACACCGCACGAATCGCCATCGAACTGGTATTCAGCTTTCGTATAGCCGATTCTGTTGATGACTTTCCGGGCGACTTCCCGGACGTCGACATAGGTTTCTGATTTGATTTCGCCGGCCATGATGACCTGTCCTGTGGTGACCATCGTTTCGCAGGCTACTTTTGATTTAGGATCGTATGCAAGGAATTCATCCAATACTGCATCCGAAATCTGATCAGCGACTTTGTCCGGATGACCTTCTGATACTGATTCTGAGGTAAATAGATATCCCATAAATAAAATAATTATGTCACGTTGTTAAGGTGACGAATGAATAAAATTGGTGGGATATTTGATTGAAGGAGGAAAGTCAATACACAATATTTTAGCATTTTTTTCCGTGGTTGCAATCAATCAAATCCGTCCACAGATGCAAATGTAAGAAAAGTAGTTTTAATACGCAAGAGTCAGAGTTTAATTCTGGGATATTTAGCATTGCCCTTCGCCGCAAACCAGAGAATCCTGTTAAACAGATCTTCATCACCGTCGTCGATCCCGTCGAATTGCGGCTCCATACTTCTTTTAGCATAATGCAACGCCTTGCCCGAAAGCGCCCGAAGATCAGGATTCAGCTCATCCAGGGGAACCTCATTCTTAAGTGCCATGTAAGGGCTCAAATCGGGTTTTGAAGTGAAGCAGTCGAACATCGGCATGGCTGTGGCATCCATGATATTCATCGGCGGAATGCCAAGGATCTGCTCGATGGTCCGCACCATCGATACCTGGTTGTAATTGGTATGCACCAGGCTGGCAGTTTTGGAATAGGGGCTGATGACCATTCCAACGGTACGGTAAGCCGAGACATGATCCCATCCATCCTGAGAATCGTCCTCGGTTACAAAAACGGCCGTGTTTTTCCAGAATTTGCTTTTTGAAAGTGCCTCAACAATCTGTGCGACAGCAAGATCATTGTCCGCTACAAATGCCCTTGGAGTGGGCATTCCTGGCCTGGTTCCGACCGTGTGATCGTTGGAAAGCGCCATCACCATCAGCTCGGGCAGCTGATCTCCTTCCTGTTGTTCCAAAGCCTTCAGTTCTTTAATAAATATATCGGCTCTTTGAATGTCTGAAACCAGGTGATTATCAGAGGAAGGAAAGTCCTGGCTAAGAATCGGTTCAACTGGCTGAATGGTAGTCTTGTTTTTAAACTGAAGCTTTTCATTGTTGAGGAAACCCTTGTAGATGGAACTCCAGGTTTGGCCAGGACGGAATTCGGCAAGGCAGGCTTCACCGTAAATCCGGACTTTCTTGTTATGAGCCAGTGCGTTGTCCCAGATGAATCCGGTCGGAGAATAGACGAGTGCGTCGTATTGAACATGCGGATAACTCCGGAACCACGCCCTGACAGACTTCTCGACCCAGTCGGTCACGATCGATGCATCCGTCCACTGATGCCCTTCGGCAGAACATTTCCCTGAAGCATAGTAGTTATCCAGCAACACAAACTGATCACTGAGCTCGTGCGTGTTAGGTGTAATTTTTCTGCCATAAACGGTAAGTGTTGAATCGCCATCACCTTTTTTCATGTCACCTAACACCTGGTCGTAAGTCCTGTTCTCCTTGATAATATATAGAACATGCTTAAATACAGATGGTTCGCCGATTCTTTCCGGTACCGGAACCGGAGAGACATTTTTCCTCGGCAGTTTGGCGGTCAGATCGAGCCTGAAATGCTGGTTGGAAATTTTTACTCTTTCGGTATAGCCTTTTAACTCCTTTGCGAGGGGTACCGGGATGATAGAAATAGATGCCATCTCCTTGTGAGAGTTGTATTTAGCCTTTTTGGATCCTTCTGTATAAAATGGGATGCCGGATCCTTCGGCTTCTATATTGGCGACATATAACAGATTGTTTCCTGTTACAGTGACAGCTCCGGGGTACGCGCCTGTGGGGATGAAACCTTCAATTACACTCAATTTGCCTGTCGAGCCTGCTGCGGATACTTTTCCCAGTGATATGACAGCTAAGGCATTATCCATTCCGTTGCAGACATAAAGCGTCTTGTTGTCTTTTGATAACGCTAAACCGTTGGGTGAGTCTCCCCAGTAAGCATTCTTTTCGGCATTTAGTCGCACCGAAATGGTCTCTTTCACCTGGTCGTCGGCCGTTGAAATAACACTTACCTCATCGCTGTTGGCATTGGAAACGTAAACAAATTTTTCGTCAGATCCTGTGATCACATCGTTGGGATGCAACCCTACCGGGATCTCCTTCAAAACGACACCTGTGACCGGATCCAGCACCGAGACGGTGCCTTCGCGGGTAGCGCCGTTTAACTCATTGACCTTGGCTTTTCCCCAGGGTACTCCGGCAACATTTTTATCATTGTTCTCCGGCTGCCCACCTGCCCAGTTGGTTACGTAGATTTTTCCATTGGACTTCGTGATGCCATAAGGTGCAACGCCCACCAGTGTTGACCATAGGACTTTCCTGGTATCAGGATCAAGTTTTACTACTTTATTGTTTCCGTTTAATACAACATAAATGGCTGGTTTTCCGGATTCATTCCGGTAGATCACCTCGTTGGCCAGAGAGGTGGCAGCTGGAGCTTCTTTGGCGAAAGGGATAAAGTCCGAATCGGTAAACTTTCCATTATTCCAGTTAGCCATTACTACTCCGGAAGCCATTTTGCCAACGGCACCCCAAAAAAGCTGTGTCAGACTTCCTTCCTGTCTCCAGCAGATTCCTGAGAAGCTGTTCATAGTGAGCTGCCTGTTGAAATAGTTGCTCAATTGAAAAGTACCGGCGATCTTGTTGTTTGAAACAGAAACCACCAGTACCTCGTAGCGACCCTCAATGGCGAGCCACTTTTCATCCGGAGAAAGCGCAACATCCATCGCATGATTTTCAAGTTCTTTGATGCCAAAGGACAGCTGCGTTCCGGCAGGGTCAATCCATCTGTTGTAAGGTAATAATACAGGTGTCTGGGGAGGAGTGAGCGTCTTTCCTTCATAACTGCTCAGATACTTTTTCTGCCCTTTCGTCTGGGCTTGAAGAGAAAAAGTAACTGCAAAAAGCAGTAGGAGAATCTGAATTGTTAGTGATCGATTTTTCATGGTAAATATTTTTTTGGTTTATTTTATGATTTCAAGGAAACTCTTTTCCATGGTTGATTCCTGCTCATGAAGTGTCAGCAGTGTCAGTTTGTTTTTTACTGCAAACCTGAACAAGTCGGCTCGAATTTCCTCAGACAAGCTGTAAACGAGGTATTTAGTTTCAGATATTCGTTCCGTCTTAATGACATTTTCGAGGGTCTCAATGAGTTTTGTCGATACTGGATCGCGAAATTCAACCTCAACTTTCCGCATTTGTTGAACAGAGATCTTCTTGATTTTTTCAGGTGTTTCCATGGCAACGATTTTCCCCAGATTCAGGATCATCACCTTGTTGCAGATTGCCTCGACCTCCTGCATGATGTGGGTGGAAAGCAGAACCGTCTTATTGGCGCTGATATTTCTGATCATCTGGCGGATTTCAACCAGCTGTGCCGGATCCAGAGCAGCGGTGGGTTCATCGAGAATCAACAGGGCAGGATCATGTATCAGTGCCTGTGCAAGTCCGACTCTTTGACGGTATCCTTTCGACAAGGCACCTATTTTCTTGTGTATTTCCGAGCCTAGTCCGGTTAGTTCAATCATCTCACCGATCCGTTTGTTCCGGTTCGTTATCTTGTACAGCCCAGCCACCAGCTGAAGATACTCCCTGACATACAGATCAGTATAAAGGGGGTTGTTTTCAGGAAGGTAGCCAATCTGCCTTTTGAAGGCAGGATCATCGGGATTGGCTTCCAGGTTATTGACTCTTACCGTCCCTGAAGATTGTCTGAGATATCCCGCGACGATTTTTAGCAGGGTGGATTTTCCGGCGCCATTGGGTCCGAGAATGCCCAGAATTGTTCCCGAATCAACTGAAAAAGTGATATTATCCAATGCCGGCTGATTCCCGTAGAATTTAGAAACGTATTCAAAGATGACAGACATGCTGTTACAATTTTGGATCAAATTTATTCAAAATAAAAGGATAAATTTGTCTGGCCATCGGTAAAGATTTTGTATAGAATGATGAATCAAAATTTTAGTTACGTCGAAAATCTTTTGCAATACAAAAGACAGATGACGACAAAAGTCAGAATTGGTTCCCTCCAGTTAGGAGGCTGTGAACCTGTTCTGATTCAATCAATGACAGATACCGACACCAATGACACGAAAGCCACTGTCAACCAGATCATTAGGATTGTAGATGCTGGAGCAGATCTCGTTAGGGTTACCGTGCAAGGAATCAGAGAGGCGGAAAACCTCAAAAATATCCGTAGTGAACTCGATCGATTAGGTTACCACCAGCCACTGTGCGCTGATATTCATTTTAATCCGGCAGCCGCTGAAATTGCCATTCACCACGTAGCCAAGGTCAGAATCAATCCTGGGAATTTTTATGATAAGAGAGCCGTATTCGTGAAAGTAAATTATACGGATGAAGATTACCGTCTCGAACTTAAGAAAATTGAGGAGCGTTTCGTGCCGTTTATCCGTGAGTGTAAATCACGTGGAACTGCCTTAAGAATTGGTGCTAATCAGGGTTCACTATCAGACAGGATCATGAGCAGATATGGGGATACTCCCGCCGGAATAGTCGAATCGGTTATGGAATTTCTAAGGATTTGCAAGACAGAAGATTATCATAATATTGTCATATCCATTAAGTCGAGCAACACCAGAACCATGGTATATACCGTCCGTCTGATGAACTACCGGATGCGGCTCGAAGAGATGAATTATCCTTTCCACATCGGTGTCACAGAAGCAGGAGAAGGCGAAGATGGCCGCATCAAATCAGCAGTCGGATCGGGAGCTTTGTTCGCTGACGGAATTGGGGATACGGTTCGGGTCTCCCTAACGGAAGATCCTGCCGAAGAGATACCTTTTGCCCGAAAGCTGGTCGATATATTCAGGGACCGTGAAAATCATGCCCATATTACTGCACCTCTTGTGGCCCAGACCAACCCATTTGAATATGAGCGAAGATCGAACAGGCCGGTCAATGATATCGGCGGCAAGAAACCAGTAGTCGTGATTGCCGATCTTAACAAGTACAGTCTGGACGAAATTAAGACCATCAGTTCTGGAACTGAACCGGACTATTTTTACGATGGAAAGTCTGTCTTCGACCGCTATGGTAAAGAATATCCTATCCTAACGCTTGAGGATTATTTATACAACGATTTCTATTCCAATCAGATGCGATTCGTACGTGTCAACAAATCCGAATACGACCGCTTCAAGGAACATAATCCTGAGACCCTCGAAAAACTGAAGCGGGAGCGTAAAATGGTTATGATCATGGAGAGCAATAACCTGAATAGTTTTGCGGAGATGCGCGCTTTTTTCATGGAACTGGATGCGCATATCTGTAAAATACCGGTTATCCTCCATCGTTCTTATTCAAAAAACAATTACGAAGAATTGCTGCTTAGAGCCTGTACCGATCTCGGCGGACTATTCATTGATGGCTACGGAGATGGAATCTTACTTTCCTGCGAAGGTAAAATTGGTTACAACGAACTGAAAAACCTCTCTTTTGGTATTCTTCAGGCCAGCCGGATGAGGGTTACCAAGACAGAATTTATATCTTGTCCTGGTTGCGGTAGAACCCTTTTCGACCTCCGCGATACAGTAGCCGAAATAAAAAGAAATTTTAGCCATCTCAAAAACCTCAAGATCGGCGTGATGGGATGCGTCGTCAATGGTCCAGGTGAGATGGGCGATGTAGATTACGGCTTCGTTGGATCGGGTAAGGGAAGAATCAACTTGTACAAAGGCCAGAAATTGATTAAGCGACATGTTGCAGCAGATCAGGCTGTTGAAGAGCTTAAGAAGCTAATTAAAGATTATGGTGAATGGAAAGAACCCCGGAAATGATTGAAAATATCCTTTTTGACCTGGGTGGAGTTCTCCTGACTATTGACGTGAATAAAACCGCCGAAGCCTTTACACGACTGGGTTGGGGGAGCGGATATCCTGTTTTCGAAAATGTAGAAGTTGGTAAAGATAATCCTGACCAATTCAGGGAAAATATCAGAAAAGTCCTTCCGGGGAAGGTCTCAGATGAAGAAATAGATCAGGCCTGGAATGCCATGCTGGTAGATTTTCCCTCCCAAATTCTGGAATATGTTGAAAGCCTAAAGCCACAGTACAAACTTTACCTCCTGAGCAACACCAATGAATTGCATGTCAAAAGATTTAAGGACATCTTTTATTCCAAATTTGGATATGACTTTGATGACTTGTTTGTAAAAGCCTATTTTTCTAACGAAATTGGATTCAGGAAACCCGATACTCAAGCTTATGTTAGCGTTTTAACTCACGCAAACCTAAAACCTGAAAGCACCTTGTTTGTCGATGACCTTAAGTTGAATACAGATGCGGCAGCAAAACTGGGAATGCAAGTCCTGCACATCGAACCAGGTAAACTGATGGATTACCTGCCGGCATACCTCCGGAAATAGTTTATTTCATTGACGCCCGCAATACCTTTTCATGGAAAGATTAGTTTAATGACACGACAGCAAATGGTTCGAAAAGTCCGTAGTCCGGCAGAAAATACTGGCTGAATGCCGGTAAAACACCCGGAGCAGTATCCCAGTCGCCTGGTCCAATGATCCATCTGTTTAAACTGCTTTTGTAAAAGAATCCAAAAGTATTCTTGAGACTTCCGATCACTTCCACGCCTATCGAATTTTCGCCGGCTTTCAGTGTCGCGGGTAATTCAAGTTCATAAGGCGGAATCGTAATCAGGCCGGCCTTCTCTCCGTTCACATAGACAACAGCCATCGTTCCCTTCCAGTTATTCAGTCTGACAAGGTATTTTTTACCGTTCTGCAGCGAGGAATATTTCTGGGTATACAAGACTTTTTGTCCATAAAATGGGAAACCCTGAGATTTCCATGATCCTAAGGAAGATAACTTTCCGTTGGTGATTTCAAACCCCTGTTTCAGTGGATTTAGTTTAAAATTTCCTACCAGGTAAGCAGGCATGATTTCCGCATGAACAGACATTTTCCCAGCTTTGAGGGTCAGGATGTTGGCGCCTGGTTTTAAATTCTCCCCTACCGGGAATCGGAAGAAATCACGGTCAATCCACCATTTGTCAGTTTTGGAAAGCTTCATACCATTAAGGTACAAATCCCATATTTCAGGTCTTTCGATTACCACATCCAAGGAGGATAATGCTTTCAGATCTGCTTTCCCTGCAACATTAAAGTGATAGGTCACTTCAAATCCAGAGCCTGTCTTAAAGGTATCCAGGGCCAGGTAATCCTGCTTGTATTGAATCTTATGCTGCCAGGGATTGCCCATCTTGAATCCACTGCTGTCAAATAACATCCTCATCGCTTTCATGAAATAGATCTCTTTCAGGTCTAGCTTTTTACCTTTCAAATCGACATAATCCAGAACCAGGACATTATCTGACTGTTGATTAACGGAAGTTTCCGTCTTCTCAGCAACGATATTTTGTACCACTCCATTACTTTCGGGAGTAGCTACAGCTGTTTTTAACTTTTCAGCTGCCGCGACTGCCGATGCATTGGTTTTGGTAAGGAAATACAATGCGCTGCCGACAGGATACAACGAGAGATCAAAAATAATCTGCCCATTTTCAGATTTTACCGGAACCAAATCACATTTTCCATTCTCGAGATCCATCTTTATCAGACTTTTGCCATTCGCTGTGATGGTAGCTGAGACTGTTTGCGTGGAATCCGTGTTAACAAAAAAGAGCAGTTCACCGTCCTTTAGAATCCGTCGCTGGTGGTACAGTTCACCCGTCAAAGGGAGGGTTTCATTAATGTCAAAATCTGGATCCAACAATACGGCTCTAGCCTTATCATCCACAGGTGTGTTGGCATAAATCCATTGTTTGGTGAAGGCAGTCATCAGCTCGTCATTTTGTTTGCTGTCGACACCATCTACCCTTGGGATTTTCCTGGTAAAGGAAAGAATCTTACCACCCTGAAGCAGGTAATCCTTCAAAAGTTTGTAGGTATTCTGATCAAGATTTTCCATGGTGGAGGGGATGACGACCAGGTTATAGGTGCGTTGGCCGACTACCAGTTTGCCATTGTTCACCGAACCAATGGTGCGTAAAACCAACTCTGAACCGAGGTCATATTCATAATGAGCTCTTTCCAGCTGAAAGATAAACCGTTTGAAATTTTGCTGGATGGTATCAATCGTTGCGTTGTAAACTTTACGGGAGAAGTAACTCCATGCTGATGTATTAGGCTGAAGGACAAGTGTTTCGTTAATTTGTTCGCCTGAAGACATGGCCATTGAAATGCGGCCGATGTAGTCGCCCATCGGTTTGTAATTTTCCCACCAGGGTTCATGGTAAGAAAAGCTTGGTGGATAATCGAATTTGCGCGCGCCCTTGATGGTGAAATAGGAGAGGTGCTGGTTTACAAAATTGACGCCCAGTACAACTTCCCAGTCGACCAGCCTCTTGAAATTGGCAAAATTGATATCCCAACCTGCCCCACCGTAGGTCTCACTCAGCATCCGGTTGTGCCCTGCCTGATTGGCCGCGCTATGCAGTTCACGGATGGCCCGGGTATTTCCAAATTGTCCGCCCTGACCCCCCGGGGTATACGTATTTCCAAGCATATCGACCCCGGGCTGCTGGTGATAGATGTAAAATGCCGCTTCGTCCATGCCATCAGTGGGTTTAGGCCACCCATGCTCCCAGTAGTGACCCGTCCATGCCAGGTTATTATCTTCGCAGTATTTAGACCAGGGTTTGGCCCAGCGGTCGATGAACATCTCAAGCAGGATGGTATAATAATCGTGGCGAGCCTTTTTCCAGTTGCCAGTTTCATCCACCAACGACGGTAGATTAACCTTTAAATCATATCCCCAGCGCTTCTGAAATTCATCGTAAATATCAGGAGTCCAGCGGATAGACTTTCTTGCATCGAGCGCTGCCTCCAGATTTGGTTCGTCGGTAAAAATACCGGGCAGCGTATTTCCAAAGTCAGCCTTGTTGTATTTTTCATATCCTCTCATGGTGATCTCCATGAATTTTTGCGTCACACCTTTGTAGAGAAGATCCACATAAGGAAAGTTCCCCATCCAGTAGCCTTTTTGGGCGAATGTTTTGGTGAAAAGATAGTATTTGCCAATCCGGCCTTGTTCCTCTTTCAGGTTAGCGGATATCTCCTTAAACTCATTATTTTCAAGCTTAAGAACTGCCTCGTAATGTGTTGTATCCGTTTTCAGTGTATCTTGTATTTTCCAGCTTAATCCGCTTCCATGATTATAGGAATCAGGCATTTCGGCCGGCACATGACCGCCTGCAAAACCACTTGGATAACTATTCTCGTCATAAATCCAAACCTTCATTCCCAGCTCTTTCCCCTTTTTAACAGTATAATCAAAGAGATGATTCCAGTCCTCCGAGAGGTATTCTGTCACCAGACCGGGTCGCGGGTGCACGAAAATACCGCCAAGACCGCCTTCTTTGAATTTTTTCATCTGAAAATCAATACCCTCTTCCGTGATTTGATCGTTCCAGTTCCAGAGCGGGGCACTGCGGTATTCAGCCGGCGGATCTACAAGTTTTGATTCAAGGGATGCAAAATCATTGATCTTGCTGACTTCCTTTTTTTGTTCCTGGTTGCATCCGGCAAGAAAAAAAATGCCTAATCCGAGGAAGATTGTCAGCGTGTTTCTAAGCGGTACATTTTGGTTCATGGTGGTAGTTATTTGTTGGAAATATTGATGATTCTCAGCGGTCCGAGTAGTCCGGACTTCAGCAATGGAGAATCGTTTTTATAGAAACTATAGGAAGAAAATGTTGTGCGTTGTGAGTTGCGGGGGCTGATGCCGTCATTGGCAAACTGCTCATCGCCGATCAGCCGGTTTGGCCACAGGTTTACTACCTTGATATTTAAATCATTAGATCCTTCTTTTACGGTCTTTGTTAGATCAAGGCTCCAGGGGGCAGTCCAAAGTGTTCCGAGATCCGTACCGTTGAGACTCACTTGCGCCATGCAGTTCACTTCTCCCAAATCGATAAAAATGGAGCCTGAGACGGAAAGTTGATCTTTGGAAAGGGTAAATGTTTTATGATAAACTGCTGTGCCTGAGTAATATTTTATTCCCGCCTCGGGTCGTAGGGTCCAATCCGTGAGTTTCTCAAATACAACTTCGGAGGGCCCTCCCCATTTAGGATCGAACGATAGTTTCCAGGGACCGTCAAGGTTTAGGAGTATTTTCTTGTCGGGAAAGTTCTTTTGGCTAACATTTACAGCGGATGCAGACTGCTTTTCATGATTGAAAACAACAAAATAGCTTTGATGCGAATCAAACTGCATCGTAACAGAGGTGATTCCCTCTTGCTGAGAATAGCTGGTCAGCGCACGGGTCGTGCCAGTCAGCGGATCCCAGAGTTCCGGCGTTCCATTACCTGCTCGAAAATTGCAGGTCGCCTGAATCATTTGGCCGGTACGGTTCGCCACGAAATAAATATCCAGATTGTTCAAAGTCCGGTGGGTATATCTGACAGGACCATCAGAAGTGAAATCCTCTTTCACCTTGATCTTTTTCAACAGCGCAGCCGTACTTTCATAAGACGGATAAGGTCTGGTGGAATCCACAGCCGTGAAGTCGTCCCCCCGAAAAATCTGGCCGGAACCATAAGTTAATGCCTGGCTTTTTCTCTCCAGGGCATAACTTTTCCACATCTTTAAGGCTATGTCAGAAATTTCTTTATCGCAGGCCGGGAAGTTGACCAGACTAGGAGATTTTTTGGGAGGAATCCCAACGATATAGGCACCCTCATACACCAGCGATGCTATTTTTTTCAGCATCTCAGGAGTCATCGTTTCTATCAGCGGTAAAACCAGCAAACTGTAACTTCCTCCGTTAGGAAAACATATTTTATGATCTTTCACGGTAGCTTTTGCGAGCATTCCCGGAGAGCAGCCATCGAAATTATATCCTTTGCGATCGGGGAGGGTATCGTTACCGGTCATGGCAGAAAGCGGCGGTCGGAAAACATGCGGGGCGCCTTCCGGCGTCAGATAGAGCAGGTCGGCCACCGTTTTTCCCTGCTGGAGCAGGTAGGAACAGCGGGCGATATAGGTGTGGTAAGCATTGGACATCGGCCACCAGGTCTGGTTGCGGTCCCAGTGTACGCCGTAAGGACCCATCGTCATTCCCGGTTTCAGCTTATCGTCGAGCGGCTGGTGGGCAAATGTGTGGTAAAAAAATTTGTTGATTCCAGTAGCAAAGGCCCAGTCGCCCTGGTCTTTAATGGCTCCCGGATAAAGCTTCCACCCTTCCGATTTCTCGGCAGTGAAGGCTTCGGCCTGCACAACCGGTTTTCCGAGGACGTGGGCAATGGAAGTAGCTTCGATGCAGCTAAAGGAAGTATTGTAGCCATAATTTTTACTCCAGAATTCGCACATCGGCACATCAGCCACGGCTCCCAGCTCAAGGTCGGCTGTAGGGTTCATATCATAAGGCTCGATCGACAGCCTGAGGCCACTCCTTTTTCCGAGCGTTTTAAAATGTTCTGCATGGTTCTCAACCACAAGCTCTTGGGCTGTTTTGCGGACATCCCATAGGAATCGTTCGCTGATTTCGCGTGAACCCACGACGGTTCCGGAATAAGTTGGCAGATAGGAAAGCAGATCATATTTGCGCCTTTGCTGAAATTCCTCTCTGAAATGATCCGACCAGTTTTGGGCTCCCATTTCCCAACTGTCGATGTGGATCATTTTCCAGCCTCCCGAAGACTTTGAATCTTTTGCACCCGTCTTTTGTAATAGTTTACCCATAAATGCCTGGAAATGAGAATTAAAGGCCACCGTATCCATCTTGTCACATTCGAAACCGAGTCCGGGCTGGGGCGCGGGCCGTGTTACCGCACCGTTGTTTCGTAATCCCAGGCGCCGGATGGTCCAGTTTCCTTGCGGGACTTTCCAGTCGAGGATCCCATCTTGTCTTAAATACTTGCTGATATCGAGGATACTGTCTTTCGGGACGATCGATCCAATTGCCGATTTAGGGTAAACAACCGGAGCAGGCAGAAAGGCCTTCACTCCTTTTGTGGATGAAAACGGAGCACGGTAATAAAGTGCTTTCTCCTCAATATCAGGAATTAAGGAGATTTTGGAGGGGGTAGGATAGGCCAATACTGCGACATCATGGTAATAATTTTCCCATTTTTTGCGGAGAGAATCGGTGAGCGTACCGTATCCAAAATAGGGTTTCTTGGGTGGAGGTTTTGTTAGTCGACCATTAAAACGAATGGGTCCACTGACCAGCGTATCTGCCGAAACCAGGTGCCGCATAGACTGTTCAGGTTCTACCCACGGTCCGCCACTGCCAGCCCAGCCCGGACCGGAACCCAGGATCAGGGAAATACCAAGTCGTTCGGCTTCTTTTACCGCATGTTTGAAAAGCTC
>DATCHD010000059.1:0-25748 GCA_036508555.1 Prolixibacteraceae bacterium | reverse complement strand
CACATCTATCAGATAATGCCAGCAAGCTTTCTCGTCTGAAAATTGAGCCAGAAATTCTTGGAAATCCTTTGGATATTTTTCGTCTATCTTCATGCAGTAAATCTAATCATTTTCCCAACTTGCTTGTTGTGGATAAGCAGTATGAATAATTACCATCATTATCAGACGTGCTACCAATTGTAGTTCCTTTTACGATGATAGCAGCGCCAGGAATTGGTACCCCCGATTGATCGGTCACTTTACCGGTGATTCTTTTTGTAGGTTGCTGTTCGCCCATATAGGCCGGAGCCAATACAATCTTTCGGTCAATCACCGTGATCTCAACATCTCTTCCTTCAAAGATATTGTTGAGTACTTCAGTGATCTTTTGATTTTTGACGTTGATGTCGATCTCCCGATCTACATTGATCAGTTCGTTGTTGTAGATAAAGAAGAATTCGCTCTCGTTTTCAATGGCCTTGAGTGTCTCTTTTACCGTAACACTTTTCAAATCAAGCGTTATCCTCGTATTTTGCGAATAGCTCCCGGTAGCGAATAAGCCTAGAGTGGAGGTAATTAGAATAAATAGGGTTAGTTTCATAATAAAAAACAGTTGTCTCAGAAAATTCCCTGACAGAACTTCCCTGTCTTTAAATTTTTTTTTCATAGATTTGATCGGTTTTTATTAATAATTAATTTTTGTTTGCCTGTTATTCAGGCATTCTGAAAATTCAAACAGGGGAGTGCTTCCAACACTTTCCTGTTTTTTTAATTTTTATTCCATAGGCGCGCTGATTTTAAGATGATCTTTCGTTTTGAGAAAGAGTTATCACCCAGTTTTTTAGCCGGAATGACTTTGTATTGCATTTGTGAAGTGAGATTAAGAATGCTTAAAACCTGTTCGAGCGGTTCGTCAATAAAGGTTCCCGTGAAGCGGTATTTTTCTAATTTTTTGTCGGCAAGCTCAATATCAACATTGTACCAATTTTCCAGTTTTTGAATCACTGTAATGACCGGGTCATTGGAGAAAACTATCTTTCCGTCAGTCCAGGCGGTATATTTGGTTAAATCACTTTCTGTTTTCCACTGTATTTTGTTTTCAGATTGTTTGAAAAACGCTACCTGGTTGGGTTTCATCTCCATCAGGTCAGAAATTTTATCGTTGCTTGTTTGTTGCAACAAAATCTTTCCTTCTACCAAGGCAATGGTAATTGCAGCATTTCCGGGATAGGCATCCACATTAAAGGTGGTTCCAAGAACCCTGACCTGAAGCTTGTTAATATCGACAATAAATGGCTGTTGAGCATTCTTAGCCACTTTAAAATTCCCTTCACCCGACAGATAAACAAGACGGGTTTTGCTGTTGTCAAAAGTGGTTGGAAATTTTAGGGTACTTCCTGAATTCAAACTGACCATCGTCCCGTCAGGTAGTTCAATGCGCGTTTGTGTTCCATATGCGGCCCTGACTTCCTGGAAAACCACAACTTCCTTTTTCATTAAGGTTACCGGCTTTTCCACCAGATGGTAGGTCGTTGCAAAAATTATGGACAGAACCAATACCGCCGCGATCTGGCGCATCAGGCTCATCCATTTGATCTCACGATTCTTAATTCCTGCTTTATGACGGGTAATCTCGAGCGATCCGGAAAGATCGATCTGAGAGGGAAGCGCCAAACGATTGGAATGTTTCCAAATCTCCATATAATCGTTGTAGGCTGCGAGATTCGATTCTTCAGCTGCTTTCCAGCTATTTAAATGAACTGATTCCTCTTCTGTTAATTCACCAGTGAATGACTTGGCAATCAGATCGTATATTTCGTCCTGTTGGGGATCCATTTATCTGTTCTTTTTATGAATGACAAATGAAGAGGGGGGATACCCTACATGTGAATCGGATGTTTTGATTTGCCAATCTTCGCCGAAGGCAAATATTCAGCAAGCGAAATTCGCAACGACTTTAGCGCTCTTCCCATCAATGCCTCCACACCTTTCACGGAAATATCCATCTTTAGTGCAATTTCCTTGCTGGTGAAATTCTCGAAACGGCTGTATTCAAAGGCTACTCTGCATCTTTCAGGCAGCTGGGAGAGGACAATAACCAATTGTTCTTCAAAGGAATTTGCATCAATCTGATTTTCGGTACTATTGACGGTTTGGGTGTCAACCGGAATATCTGAAAGTTGGATGTTCCGTTTTTCCCTTTTGATATAATTAAGGGAATGGTTTCTGGTCATGGCTGTCAGGTAAGGCAACAAACGATCAACATGGTACAAAGCAGCACGATTTTCCCATAATTTTACAAAAACATCCTGAACAAGGCTATGAGCCGCATCCTCATCATGGACAATAGAAAAGGCAAATCGACACAAATTAGGATAGTGATCCCTGAAAATCTGATCAAATGCCCTTGTATTTCCTGAAATTAACTCTTCGCAGAGAAAACTGTCCAAGCAGAGCTGCTTGTTCATTCCTTTAACAAATTAGTTTGGACTAAACAAATATAACATAATATTTTTAATTGCAAAATAAATATCGTTCGATTTAAAAAAAGTGCCTTAAACCATTGGAAAATCTTCATGAAAACCATTTCTATTCTTATCTTTGCGACCGTCAAAAATCTACAAAAATCGCATCTGTCTTGTCAGAATGGTGTTTTTTTGACATTTTGATACCATAATCTGACATTTCAGGGATTTAACCTGTTTAATATGAACAAGAAACGTATAATGATTGTATCGGGTGTTACCATAACGCTTATATTGATCATTTTTTTTAACCTGATACGAAAAACTGGTGAAGAGGAAATTACCTGTTCCGTAAAAAGAGGTGCCATCGAGGTGAAGGTTCATACCTCGGGTCAGCTGGAGGCTGAAAAATCCGAGAACATAGTCCTTCCGAATGTTTTGTCGACACAAAATGTTCGCGTTTACGAGATTAAAATCACAGACATTATTGAAGAAGGCTCTGTCGTCGATTCGGGGCAGTACATTGCCACGCTGGATCACAAAGTGGTCGAAGAAATTTTGACGCAGGCCCGACTTGAACTGGAGGCTTCCATGACCCTCTACGAAGACGCCAAACTTGACTCCAACCTGAATCTGAGTAACTACCGTGATCTCATTACTAATTCAAGATCCGATGTAGAGGAACGAAAAATCGTGCTGGCTGAATCGGTTTACGAATCTCCTTCCGTGATTAAGCGGGCCGAAATGGATGTGGCAAAGGTTGAAAGGAAACTGGAACAGGACATCAAAGGACTGGCCATGCGCCAACGTCAGCTGAACTCTCAGATGGGGAGACGTGGCATTGACCTGGATCTAAAGGAAAAGCGGGTAAATGATCTGACGAAAGTTCTGGAGGCTCTTGTCATCAAGGCCCCTAAGCAAGGAATGGTGATATATGCCCGCGACCGTTTTGGTATAAAAATCCAAATAGGGTCTATCCTTACACCCTGGAGTCCGATCATAGCTACCCTGCCGGACATGACCAGAATGATATCGGAAACTTATGTCAATGAGATCGATATTGCCAAAATCAAAGTCGGTCAGAAAGTGACACTTTCTATCGATGCCTTTCCTGATAAGGAGTTGAAAGGCGAGGTCATTTCAGTGGCAAATATAGGTCAGCCGATGCCGAAAAGTGATTCAAAAGTATTCCTGGTGAACATCAGGATATCCGGAAGTGATCCGGATCTCAAACCCGCAATGACAACAGGCAATCTGATCCAGACGGGTGTTTATACAGACAAGCTTTTCGTTCCGTCTGAAGCTGTCTTCGAAACGGACTCAACAAAATTTGTATACTTGAAAAAGAGCAAACTTGTCAGGCAGATTGTGGACACAGGGGAAGAAAATGAAGATTATATCGTTATCAATAAAGGAGTTAATGAAGGTGATGTCCTTGTATTAAATGAACCGGAAAAACTCGATGATATTGAGACAACCGGTTGGGAAATATATAAGGAACAGCTTGGAAGGCAGAAAGACCGCAAATCCAACGGAGAGATGGGTGTCAAACCGGTAAATAATTCAAAATGAAGATAGGCGCCTTTTACACCCGTTATTCCTACAACGTCCAAATTGCCATCGAGGCGATCATCGCCAACAAGGTGAAATCTTTGTTGACAGCACTCGGGATTATTTTCGGAGTAGCTGCGGTTATCAGCATGCTGGCGATAGGAAATGGTGCGGAACAGGAAATCCTGGAGCAGATCAAAATGGTAGGCGTAAACAATATCATTATCACTCCGATCTTGCAGGCAAATCAGGCCGGTGCCAATGATCCGAAAAGCAGCAGCACCGAAGGCAATCAGCTCGCCGGCGGCAAGAAGAAGTTCTCCAAAGGGCTGACGCTTCTTGATGCAAGTTCAATCAAAGAGATCATCCCCACCGTACAGGATGTTTGTCCCATAATCACCTTTAACTATACTGCCATCCTGCACGATATCAGCAGTCAGGTGAAACTGGATGGCACTGACAATACCTATTTCCAACTTTTCGACATTAAACTCGAAAGCGGAACGTTCTTCCATGAGCAACACATCCAAGATGGTTATCCGGTGTGCATTATTGGTTACAACGTTAAGAATGTTTTCTTTAACCAGGAAAACCCTATCGGCAAGTATATCAAATGTGGCCAGAATTGGCTTCAGGTCATCGGGGTGATCGAAAAACGAAGCTTTGTAGGTTCCGGGGCAGGAACGGCATCTATCAGTGGCACAGATAACAGCATCATCATTCCTGTTAAGACTATGCTGTTGAGATTCCGTAACAGAGCACTTATTCGCGGAGATGAGGTTAAAATGGCCAGCTCCGGTCGTGATACCCCTACCGGGCAAACCGATAATCTCAATCAGCTGGATCAGATCATCGTTCGCGTGAGAGAGACGCAACAACTTACCGCTACTGCCAAAGTTGTGGGAAACATGCTGATGAGAAAACACAATGATATCAGGGATTTCGACGTGAGTATTCCCGAGCTTTTGCTGAAACAACAACAGAAAACGAAGAAAATTTTCAACATTGTACTGGGTGCCATCGCCGGTATATCGCTGATTGTTGGGGGAATAGGCATCATGAACATCATGCTGGCGTCTGTCATGGAACGAATCCGGGAGATCGGTACCAGACAAGCGATTGGCGCTTCCAGGAAAGACATCGTTTTCCAGTTTCTGTCCGAATCGACCCTGATCAGTGTGGCCGGCGGATTAATTGGTATCATTCTCGGCATAATCCTGTCGAAAGTTATACAATCCGCACTCGACATCAAGACAATTATCTCCTTCTTCTCTATAATTATTTCATTTGGCGTTTCAGTTTTTATCGGGATCACTTTTGGTTATCTGCCTGCTAAACAGGCTGCAGAAAAAGATCCCGTTGAATCCTTAAGACAATAATACAGTTATGACCCGATTTTTTTTATTGATTCTTTTCATTGTCTCCGGCAACCTCTCTTCCGCACAGGAAAAAGTAGTGAAACTGACACTAAATGAGGCCATTGATCTGGCTTCCGGGCAATCTCTTGATGCCTTCAAGCAGCAAAATATGTATCTTTCCAGTTATTGGGAATATAAATATTACAAGTCAGACAGGCTTCCACAGTTTTTGGTTGGCGCCAATCCCTTTGCTTATAACAATTCGATCCGACAGGACTATATTCCTCAGGACCAAAGTTGGCAATACAGTCAGCAGAAAAATATTACCTCCAGCGCTTCTTTTAAGATGACGCAAAATGTGGGGCTAACCGGTGGAAGCCTCTCTGCCAGTACCGACCTGGGAATGGTCAAGAACTTCCTCGGTGACATGACCACCACGTATTCCAGCAACCTACTGAGCCTGGGTTACAGACAAAAAGTGAATGGCTACAACGCCATGCGCTGGAAAGCCAAGATTGAACCACTGAAATTTGAGACTGCCAAGAAACAATATATTCAATCGAGAGAAGATATCGCGGTCAAAACGACCACCAAATTCTTTGGACTGGTCGATGCCCAGATTGAGCTCAGCATCAGTAAAACCAACCTGGCTAACGCGGATACGCTCTATCAGATTGGGAAGGGACGGTATCAAGTCGGAACCCTGACGCAGGACGAACTGCTTAATTTTGAGCTAAACCTGATGAACGCCCGCATTGCGTTGACGCGTGCAGACCAGGGCTTGCTTCGGGCACGATCGGATCTCAACATTTTTCTGGGTCTGGAGAAAAACACCATAGTCGACTGCCAGTTGCCAAAATCCATTAATTCCGCCTTACAGATCAGTGTCGATGATGCGATTCAGAAGTCGGTCGACAATAATCCAACCATTCTCACCCAAATGCGTCAGCTCCTCGAGCAGGAGAGCAATGTCCAGCTGGTCAAGGCTCAGAATGGCCTTAGTGCCGATATCAGTGCAACAGCTGGTTTAAATCAAAAATCCACTGTGCTCCAGGATGCTTATAAAAGCCCGAATCAGTTTCAGAACCTAGCCCTGGTAGGCCTCTCCGTTCCAATCCTCGACTGGGGACGAAGGAAAGGACAGGTCTTAATGGCTAAATCGAACCGGGACGTGGTGGTCAATACCATCAAACAGGCAAGAATTGACTTTGAACAGTCGGTGATGATGAGTGTCTTAGAGTTCAATCTTCAGTTCGATCAGGTTCAGAACTCGGCCAAAGCAGATACCATTGCCCAGATGGGATTCGACGTGACCATGCGGCGTTTCAAGATCGGAAAGCTGGATGTCACTAAACTTAATCTTGCCAGAAACGATCTGGAAAGCGCTAAACGGGCCTATATCAATTCATTGAGAAAATACTGGATCTCCTATTACCAGATCAGGCAGTTAGCGCTTTACGATTTTGAAAACAAGGCTGAATTAGTTGCTGATTTTGATAAAATCCTGAATCAATGAAGCTTTCAAAGTCGAAGAAAATAATCATAGGATCGGCAACACTCATTGTGCTGCTGATTATTGCCGTCTGGTTCCTCCGAATCAAGCCGTCCCTGGGCATTTTTAAAGTGAAGAAAGAGAATTTTGAGGCAATAATTTCCTGCAAAGGAGAGATCCAGAGTGAAAAGGCTGTATTCATCAACTTGCCGGATATCTTTTACGACAGAAAGCTGGAGATGTGGGAAATACAGATTAAGGATCTGATCCAGGAGGGTTCCGTTGTTAAAAAAGGCGATTATGTGGCGTTGCTCGATCAGGGAAGAATCAAGCAACTGATGGAAAATAACGCGGAAGCGCTTAAAAGATTAACCTTCAACTTTAATGATGCAAAAATCGACAGTGCCGTAGATCTCGTTCAGATGCGCAACGATCTTGAGCAGTTTACTTTCGATGTCAACAATGTTAGAATAGAGATGGAGCAGTCAGTCTTCGAATCTCCCGCTTATCAGCGGAAAGCAAAAATGGCCTACGAACGCGCTCTGAGACAGCTGGATGCAAAAATTCGTGCCTATATTATGACACAGAAAACCTTGAAAATACAGGTTTCCCGGGCGGAAAAAATAATGACAGATTTTGCCTTAAAAGATAGAAAATATGCACTTGCATTCGACCAGGCAAGAATTACGGCACCTCAGGACGGAATGCTGATTTACGGCAGAACTTTCGGCAGAGGAGGAAGCAGAAAACTGACCATCGGATCCAATGTGAGCTCCCAGAATCCAATCATCGCTACCCTACCCGATCTGTCTGTTCTAGTGTCTGAAACTTATGTTGAAGAAATTTTCATTTCTAAGATCAAAATTGGCGACAGTGCCAGGGTACACATCGATGCCCTTAAAAATCAGGAGAAAGTTGGCGTAATTTCCAATATTTCGAACGTCGGTCAGGAGATGACAGGCTTCGAATCGAAGGTTTTTAAGGTCAATATCAGGATTGCCAGCGACAACAAGCGCATCAAACCTGCCATGACAACTGCCAATGAAATAATTATTTCCAGGGAACAAAACGTGCTGGTCATTCCGCGTTCAGCCATTTTCAGTGAAGAGGCCAAACAATTTGTCTATCTGAAAGAATTCAACAGCGTGAGTGTGCGGTATGTGGAAATTGGAACCCAGAATGAGAAATTTGTCGTAATCAAAAGTGGATTGAAAGTGGGCGACAAAATTCTGCTGAACAAGCCACAGAGTTAAATAAGACCTGTGAAATCAGTTACCATGATGGTTATGGCCATCCGACTATGTCACTTTTTCTCGAAAAATAGAGGAAGAGCTTACGCTGGATCTTTCTGAGCTGGTTTTTGCTGGCTTCGGCACAAATGTCAATCTTTTCCTATGCAAGTTCAAGGATGTGACGCAGCAGCGCTTGCAGTTACTCCGCTGGTGCGAATCCGCTGGTGCGAATTTGCAATTCGCACCTCGCAGCTATCGAATTTGCAATTCGATCAAAGCCCACATTTTTTAATTACCTTTGGGTTGGTAACCCTGACAACCACAAAATGACAATTGAACAATACCTTCAAAGCATCAACACCCGCTTTAAGTTAGGAAATTCAACTGAACATACTTTCAGAGGTGATCTTCAACAACTCATTGAAGCTTTGTCTCCCGGATTCAGGGCGACAAATGAACCCAAAAGACAGTCATGCGGTGCACCCGATTACATCATTACCAGGAAAGACATTCCGGTCGGTTTTATAGAAGCCAAAGACCTAGGCGCAGTCGATCTTGAAGGGATCAAAAAGCTCGGAAACAAGGAGCAATTTGAGCGTTACAGGGCATCCCTGGACAACATAATCTTCACAGATTATCTGGATTTCTTACTTTATCGGAATGGTCAGCTTGTTTTGAGAGTAGCCATTGGAGAGATCACTGAAAAGGGAATTAAACCCATCCCATCCAACTTCAACTCCTTTTCTGACCTCATAAAGGACTTCTGCCAATACAAAGGCCAGACCATCAAGAGTTCAAAAAAGCTCGCTGAGATGATGGCCGCAAAAGCGAAACTGCTGTCCGCGGTAATTGAGAAAGCCCTGACCAGTGACGAGAAACACAGTGAAGACAGTACTTTAAAGGATCAGATGATCGCCTTTAAGGAGATACTGATCCATGATATTACGCCGAAAGGTTTCGCGGATGTGTACGCTCAAACAATCGCTTACGGCATGTTTGCAGCAAGATTGCATGATCCTTGTCTTGAAAATTTCAGCAGACAGGAAGCCTCAGAATTAATACCAAAATCAAATCCTTTCCTGCGAAGATTATTTGGCTACATCGCCGGACCAGACTTAGACGACCGGATTAAGTGGATCGTTGACAGCCTGGTTGAGATATTCCTGGCTTGTAACGTGGAGGAACTTTTGAAAGATTACGGGAAGGATACCAAAACAGAGGATCCAATCATTCATTTCTATGAAACATTCCTGAGTGAGTACGATCCGGCATTAAGAAAAGCGAGAGGTGTCTGGTACACGCCAAAACCGGTGGTGAACTTCATCGTCAGGGCAGTTGATGACATCCTCAAAACGGAGTTCGGTTTACCCCAGGGATTGGCAGATACTTCAAAGACTACAATTAAAATACAGGATGTCAGCAAAGCCACATCCGATTTAAGATCGAAGACGAAGCTGGTTGAGCGGGAGATTGAAGTGCACAAAGTTCAGATACTCGATCCGGCCACCGGAACCGGAACATTCCTTGCCGAGGTAATAAAACTGATCCACGGCAAATTTAAAGGACAACAGGGGATTTGGAGTAA
Organism: Prolixibacteraceae bacterium; assembly: GCA_036508555.1. Lineage (GTDB taxonomy): Bacteria > Bacteroidota > Bacteroidia > Bacteroidales > Prolixibacteraceae > CAINVV01. The sequence goes on along the minus strand of DATCHD010000059.1, from coordinate 16,086 downwards.
TTACGTGGAGACACATTTACTTCCAAGACTGAACGGGTTTGAGTTGCTGATGGCAAGTTACGCCATGGCACATTTAAAATTGGATTTGCTTTTAACGGAGACTGGATATAAACCAACAACAGACCAACGGTTCAGAGTTTTTTTGACGAACAGTCTGGAAGAACACAACCAGGATACCGGGACACTATTTGCCAATTGGCTAAGTACCGAAGCCAATGAAGCCAACCGCATCAAAAGAGATACGCCGGTGATGTGCGTTATAGGGAATCCACCTTATAGCGGAGAGAGCGCCAATAAGGGAGAATGGATAATGAGCTTAATGGAAGATTACAAAAAAGAACCAGGCGGAAAAGAAAAACTGAAAGAACAAAACTCAAAATTTATAAATGACGATTACGTTAAGTTTTTGCGTTACGGACAGCACTTTATAGAAAAAAACGGGAGTGGTATTTTAGCTTTTATTAATCCTCACGGTTTTTTAGATAATCCTACTTTTCGTGGTATGCGTTGGAACTTGCTAAAAACGTATGACAAAATTTATACTATAGATTTACACGGAAACGCCAAGAAAAAAGAAACTGCACCTGATGGAAGTGCAGACATAAATGTATTTGATATTGAACAAGGGGTTTCAATAAATTTCTTTTTCAAAACAGGAAAGAAAAAACCGAATGAATTAGGACAAGTTTTTCATTATGATTTATACGGAAAGCGTGAATTGAAGTATAATTTTCTTTTAGATAACACTTTAAATAGCGTACCTTACAAGGAACTTGTAAATACTCAACCAAATTTCTTTTTCACTTCAAAAGATTTTGTAGAAGAAAAAACATACAGTAAAGGTTTTTCAATTCCTGAATTACTTCCTCTTAATTCATTAGGACTTCTTACTAAAAGGGACGACTTATCCGTTGATTTTGACCAACAGAATTTAGAAGATAAAATAACTTACTTTTTGGACGAGACAAAGTCCGTAGATGAAGTTTGCAATAGATTTAATTTAGTTATTAAAGACAAAGATAAATGGGATGCAAACCTAACAAGAAGCAATGTTTCAAAATCAGATATTAAAGAACAGATAAGAAACTTTCAATATCGTCCTTTCGACAATAGAAAAGTTTTTTATAATTCCTATTTCGTTGCAAGACCAAACACAAAAGTATTGCGGCATTTCATAAAAGAAAATGCAGGTTTAATTATTTGCAGGCAAGGACAGGCAGTTGGTGGCGATGAATGGAATGTTGTTTTTACTTGTAAATATTTGACTGACCAAAATATTTACCGAAGAGGCGGTGGTACTGTTTTTCCTCTTTATCTATATCCCGAAACCAACGGACAACTAACCATTGAACAAACTGCAGAAAAAATACCAAATCTCAATCTGGAAATTGTAAGGCAAATAAAAGATCATTTAGGACTGGAATTTACTAACGAAAAAGAACCCACAGAAAACACCTTTGCCCCAATAGACTTACTGGATTACATCTACGCTGTACTCCACTCACCAACATACAGAGAGAAATACAAAGAATTCCTGAAAATTGACTTCCCAAGAGTACCATACCCAAAGGACAAAGACACATTCTGGCAACTAGTAAAGCTTGGTGGCGAATTAAGGCAAATCCACTTGTTAGAAAGCCCGATAGTTCAGGACTACATCACCCAATATCCGGAGGATGGCGACAATACCGTAACCAAGGTAAAATTCCAGGACGGTAAGGTTTACATCAACGAGAACCAGTACTTCAACAACGTACCGGAAGTCGCCTGGAACTTTTACATCGGAGGATATCAACCAGCTCAGAAATGGTTAAAAGACCGGAAAGACCGGAAGCTTGATTTTGATGACATTCTCCATTATCAGAAGATCATTGTTGCTTTGAGTGAGACAGAGAGGATAATGAGGGAGGTTGATAAAATTAAAATTGAATGATATCAAAAGAAAAGTTGGCAGGAAACTTAAATGTTTTGAGGAATAAAATTCCTCAAAAACCTGATATCTATACTCCCGATCATCCTATATCAATAAAGGAAGCATTATATAAATATTCTAATAGAAGGACAGTAAATCTTGTTGAAACATTAACATTACATTCATTTAACGAAGAATATTGGCCATTGCCTTTATGGTTTGATCCAAAGAATATTAGAGTTGGATTTTGGAATAAATTATATTATAAAAGGTACCACAAGTCAATGTTTAAAAAGAAATATATTGGATTCAAGGACTTTGACTATTTGCTTGTTCCTTCAATAAATAATATTTTTTACAAACGGAGCATTAATGAGAGTCTAATTGAAGCTTTCGACGTTAATATTACTTACCTACAAAATCAATTAGCGTCGAATGTTATATTACAGTCTAAATCACTCATTTTAAAAGATATTTTTAGATGCTACAAGAAAAAATATTGGATCTCATGCATAAGCACTCTGTTCCCCTTATTAGATTACGTTACGAGAAAACTGTTAAAAACAAAGGACTTAAGAATCGATGTCAAAAAAATTTGCAAATTATTTGAAAAAATTGGTTTTTCTATTGAAACAGTTGATTATTTAATGCCACATATTACTCTTGTAAATGCTTTTGTTAATAGTGAGATGACAAGGGAAGAAAAGCAGGAACTTCAAAACAAAATTAGAGATAATCAATTTGGTCTTATTGGACCTGCTTTAAGTTCGTTTCTTCGTTTTGCAAATAATTATTACAGTTATTACTCTGAAGACAAAGGAGAGCCAACCATTATTAATCGACATGCAATATTACATGGATCAATTAATGAATATGGCACTCAAGTAAATGCAATAAAACTTTTGACCTTTTTATACTTATTCCTGGAATTGGACCCCATATTTGAAATATTATTGGACGAAGATTAGCATATAATGTTGTATAACATTTTCTTATTTGAAACAGGAAATAAGACATTCCTTGAAAGCTTACATTTTTTCTTTGTTGCTTTGGCAATGTTTCAGGATATTTGATAAAATAGAACAGCATGGAACAAAAAGGAGAAATATTAATTTACCGGAGTAAACAGGGAAATACAAAGATTGATGTCCGGCTTGAAAATGAAAGCGTTTGGCTGACCCAGCAGCAAATGGCTGATTTGTTCCAAACTACTAAGCAAAATATCAGTCTCCATCTGATCAATATCTATAAGGAAGGAGAATTGGACGAAAATTCAACTGTCAAGGATTTCTTGACAGTTCAAAAAGAGGGCTTAGAAGGCTGGACGACTTGATTATCTGACTGATATAAGGTTGTCATTTGTTTAGAAATCTTATAGTCACTGTAAGATTAATTTTAAATGCTTACATTTGCTTTAAAGAAAATTAGGTTATAAAACTGTTTGTGAGAAATAGTCTCGCAGACGTAGATGATTTAAATATAGCCTATTTTATGAAGGTCCCAAAATTTGAAAATTAATTCAATGCAAATCAATTATAAATTCACCTCAGACATCGAGCCAACAGACGAACAATTACATTTGTTAATGCAGGATGTAGCCATTGAGGTCAGGAATAAAGCCCGGAAATCGGATAAGAAATTTTTCGAACAGCTTCAACAATTGTTAATTACAGCACAAAAGCATCAAGTAGCAATAAATACTGTTGCAAAATGAATATGAAGCAGCCAAAACTGATAATTATTGCCGGACCGAATGGTTCAGGCAAAACATCGGTTACTGGCAAAATATTGGAACATCAATGGATAGAGAATTGCGTTTATATTAATCCAGACAACATAGCTCAAGATGATTTCGGCGATTGGAATTCGCCTGAGGCTGTTCTTAAAGCAGCAATAAAGGCTTCCGAACTCAGGGAAGAATATCTGTTAAAAAAGGAAGGTATATTATTTGAAACCGTCTTGTCTGCATCAGATAAACTCGATTTTATAAAAAGGGCAATAGAGGCAGGTTATTTCATCAGACTATTTTTTGTCGGTACTGATCATCCATCGATTAATGCCTCGCGCATTGCTCATCGGGTAATGGAAGGTGGGCATGATGTTCCAATTCCCAAAATTATTAGTCGTTTCACCAAATCAATTTTAAATTGTAGCCTGATCGCACCGATTGTCGACAGATTGTACGTTTATGATAATTCTGTGGAATATGCGGAACCAAAACTATTATTCAGAGCCACCAATGGTAAGTTGGAGAAGATCTATACTGAGGTAAATGTTTGGGCTCAAAGCATATTATTAGCCCTTCATTGAATAGAATTTTGCAAGGTTAGTTTACCGAGTCCCACACACTTGAAGAAAAAATTAATAAACAATTTGGAGGCTTGATCTATGGAAAATAACTGGATTGAAAGCGATAAAACTGAATTCAAATCGATACTCAACGACAAGTTGGAAAAGGAAGTAGTGGCTTTTCTAAACTCAAAAACAGGCGGCGATATTTATATTGGGGTTGCTGATGATGGAACTGTTTTGGGCGTTGAGAAGATAGATAAGATGCAATTAGCAATTTCCGACAGGATAAAAAACAATATTCTGCCCACTTGCTTAGGGCTTTTCGATGTGTATTCCGAAGATATTCAAGGCAAAACCATTGTTCACGTGGTGGTTTCGAGCGGGACCGAAAAACCTTACTACATAAAATCGTTGGGAATGTCGCCTGCCGGTTGTTACCTGCGTATTGGCACAGGAGTGAAGCAAATGGATATTGTCATGATTGATCGGCTATATGCCTCCCGCACAAGAAATTCGTTGCGAAATATTGTTTCGCCACGCTATGCAAACCACTCATTTGCACAATTAAAAATTTACTACGAAGAACGCGGCTTTCAGCTCAACGATGCTTTTCTTCAAAACCTCGATTTATATACAGCCGATGGAAAATTGAACTATGTGGCTTATCTGCTTGCCGATGTAAATAGTGTTTCGATAAAAGTGGCAAAATATTCGGGAGTTGATGCGTGTTTTCCGCGATCTGGAACTTGTAGAACACCTCGGATCGGGGATGAACCGTATTTTACGGGCTTACGACAAAAGTATATTTCACCTCAGCGAGAATTTCGTGGAGATCGTTTTTCCGTATGAAGAAGAATATTTGCACCTTGCCGAACAAGTAACCGATCAGTTAACCGAACAAATAACGGAACAAGTCACGGAACAAGTCACGGAACAAGTCGAAAGATTAGTTTTCGCAATAAAAGGAGAACTCACCAGTGTGGAGATAATGAATAATTTAAATCTGAAAGGACGCCCTAATTTTGTGCTGGAATACCTTCAGCCAGCATTAAAAGAAAATATTATAGAAATGACCATTCCTGATAAACCCAAAAGCCGATTCCAAAAATACCGTTTAACAGCCAAAGGAATTGAAATTAAAAGGCAGTTGGAGGGGTTGAAATATGAGTAAAAAACTTCAAATCCGAAATAGTACGGCTGAGTTTCTTGTTTTCACAAAACAAGCCGGTGAAAGCACAATTGAGGTCCGCGTTGAAGAGGAAACTGCATGGTTAACACAAAAGTTAATAGCGGTACTTTTCGAGGTAGAAGTAAATACGATCAATTACCATATCAAAGAAATTTACAAAATACAGGAACAAAAGGAGGAGGCAACTATTCGAAATTTTCGAATAGTTCAAACCGAGGGTAAAAGGCAAGTTGAACGCAATGTAGAGTTTTATAATCTCGACATGATTATTTCTGTTGGTTACCGGGTAAACTCTGAAAGGGCTATTCAATTCAGGCAATGGGCAACCTATGTTTTACGCGATTTTGCCATTCACGGACTAACTGCTGCCGAATTGATCCTGGATCGTGCCAATGCCGAAAAAGAACACATGGGACTGAATACATGGAAAAATGCACCCGAAGGCAAAATTATCAAAACGGATGTATCAATTGCCAAAAATTATTTGAAAGAACAAGAATTAAAATCCCTCGACCGATTTATCACCATGTACCTCGACTATGCTGAGGATCAAGCAGAACGCGGCATCCCAATGACCATGAACGATTGGGTGCAAAAACTTAATGCTTTTTTGCAGTTTAACCAACGGGATATTCTCAATAACCCAGGCCTTATTTCAGCAGAGATTGCCAAAGCTTTTGCCGAAAGTGAATTTGAAAAATACCGAATCGTTCAAGATCAACTATTTGAATCCGATTTTGATAAACACATCAAAAAGCAGTTGGGAGGCTTGAATTATGAGTAATACAATCGACAAAACGGGTGGAAATTCCAACGACAATCAGTTGTTTAGCAAAGTAGCCGAACTGATTGAACTTGCCCGTAAAAAGGTAGCCACCACTGTAAACCTGACGATGGTTCATACCTATTTCGAAATAGGCCGCAGTATCGTGGAAGACGAACAGCAAGGGAAAGAACGGGCTGAATACGGAAAAACAGTGTTAAGCGATTTGGCGGTTCGTTTAACTGAAAAGTTTGGCAAAGGTTTTTCTGAGCCAAATTTGAGAAATATGAGGAAATTGTTCCTGATATATTCTGTCAGAACATTCCAAATTCAGCAGAGACCCTCTACTGAATTGCAAAATTCAGTAAATCACGCAAGTAAAATTCCGCAGAAGGTATCTGCGGGATCTTTCGGGTTCACATTAAGTTGGTCTCATTATCTTATTCTGATGCGAATAGATAATCCTGCGGAACGAAGTTTTTATGAAATTGAAGCATTGAATCAAAACTGGTCGGAAGCTCTACTCAAACGCCAATACCACTCTTCTCTTTATGAGCGCCTTGCTTTAAGCCGGAACAAAGAGGATGTGATGAAACTGGCCAACGAGGGCCACAGTGTGGTAAAACCCGAAGATATTTTGAAAAACCCGTTGACCTTGGAATTCTTAGGTTTAGAACGAAAACCTCAATACTACGAAAAGGATCTGGAGTCGGCCTTAATAGAACATTTACAGCAGTTTATGCTTGAATTGGGCAATGGGTACTGTTGGCAGTAAGGCAAGAAAACCGCTCCGACAAAGATTTCATCCAGATGGATTAAATTTGTAAATTTGCTAAAATGATTTTATGAAACAGAGGATTTACATTGATACATCAGTAGTTGGAGGATATTTTGACGAGGAATTCAGCGAAGCAACTAAAGGTTTGTTTGAAAGACTTGAGCAGAAAGAAATAGTTTCTGTCATTTCAGATTTACTTGATTTAGAATTGACTGGCGCACCTCAGAATGTCAGAGAGCTTTTGTATAAATTTTCAACTGACAAATTTGAGCGTGTAGCATTGACAGAGGAAGCAATTCAACTTGCTGACACATACATTGCCGAAAAAATTGTCGGAAAGACAAGCCTTGAAGATTGTAGGCATATTGCATTGGCGACGATTAACAGAGTTGACGTTTTAGCGAGTTGGAATTTTAAACACATAGTGAATCTTGACAGGATTAAAGGGTATAATTCCGTCAATTATAGATTAGGATACCCTATGATTGAAATTAGAAGTCCCAAAGATTTAATAAATTATGAAGACTAAGATGAAAGAAAAATCATTTGACGCTGTAAAAATGATGCGTGAGATTCGTGATAAAATAAGTTCCGAAACTCAAAATATGACATTTGAGGAATTAAAGAAATATATTGATTCACGGATAAAAAATGGTGGATTAAAACCGATAGGACAATAATGCATTAAATAAAATTGGTTATAAAACAGTTTGTGAGAAATAGTCTCTAGCCCGGAAATCAGATAAGAGATTTTTTGAACAGCTTCAACAATTGTTAATTACAGTCCAAGCACATCAAATACGCAATGCATGAAATTAACTGATTATAGGGCTATTAGAGAAGCAGGAAAAGAATTAGGGGGTAAGATTTTTCAATATGCGGTTGACAATAATAAGCAAGAACTAATTTCAGCAGCCAAATTACTGGGGCTTTGGGATGGGAAGATTTGATAAGATTAATAAAGACAAACTTCTTTCTGCAATTTCATTGACTGCTTTTAAGAAAAGGAGAAAATTGACTTTCACCGAAATGTATGTCCTGATTCACGATAAGAATCGACAGTTTGGAAAGGAAATAAGAACCCAATAAGAAAAATATTAACAATCAACTAATACCAACCATGACAACCATCGATCGTCGTTCGTTTATTAAAACAGCCGGAATGGGAGGTTCATTAATCGGACTTTCCGGTAGTGTTTCTGCGTTTGGGTTATCCGTACCCGACAAAAACAAGAACAAACTACCCCGCTGGCGCGGATTTAATTTGCTTGATTTTTATACTTCGAAGCCACTGGTACTGCCACGACCGAACAACCCGGGCAAAACAATGGAAGAGGACCTGAAATGGATGTCGGACTGGGGTTTTGATTTCGTACGCATTCCGGTGCAGTATCCCAGCTACATCAATTTCGACAAGGGCAACGACAAAGACAAAAAGATAACCCCCGAAGAGGTTCTCAGTTTTAATGACCAAGCCATCGAAGAAATTGAGAAATTGGTTTACCTGGCCAATAAATATGGCCTTCACGTAAGCCTCAACCTGCACAGGGTGCCGGGCTTTTGCATCAATGCCGGCTTCGATGAGCCCTTCAACCTTTGGAAGGACCCCGGAGCGCAGCAGGCGTTTTATGCCCATTGGGAAATGTGGGCCAAACGCTTCAAAAATGTTTCCGCGAAAAAGCTCAGTTTTGATCTGATCAACGAACCATGCTTTCGCGAAGATATGAACGACCAGTTCGGTAAGAGAACGGCCATTGACGGTGATCTTTACAGGAAAATTGTTCAGGGTAGTCTGGAGGTAATTCTAAAACACAATGCTGACCGTTTGGTCATAGCCGACGGGAACAATGGTGGCGGTACCATTACCCCTGAATTGAATGACTTGAAGGTAGCTCAAAGCTGCAGAGGTTATTTTCCGGGAGAAGTTTCCCATTATCGGGCGCCATGGGTGTGGAAAAATCCGGATGACGCCCCTACTCCGGTCTGGCCGGGAACAATCAAAAACAAAGAGTACAGTCGAAAAAACCTGGAAGATTTTTACCGTCCCTGGATTGAATTGGTTCAGCAGGGTGTTGGCGTGCATTGCGGGGAATGCGGCTGTTACAAAGAGACGCCCCACGAGGTCTTTCTCGCCTGGATGACCGATGTGTTGGATATTCTGACCGAAAATAATATCGGATGGGCCTTCTGGAATTTCAGGGGAGACTTTGGCGTGATGAATTCGGGAAGAAAGGATGTGGCCTACGAAGATTGGTACGGCCAGAAGTTGGACCGAAAGATGCTGGAGATGCTGCAAAAGCACTGACAACAGGGATCTTGTTGGGGGTACGTGATCAACGATCCGTTAATTCCCTTCTTTTTCTACAGTCCGGGAGTAATATTTGACGACAAGGTCACCTTTAGAAAAGGGGAAGACTTCAGGCTGAAGTATCGGATCAGCGTGGTTTCAGGGGACCTCTAACTCGCCTTCCCACCTGGCTATCACGGCAGTGGCCAGACAGTTACCAACGACGTTTACGCCTGTGCGGGCCATGTCGAGCAATACATCTATTCCCAGGATGATCATCACCGGTTCGACCGGCAGTCCGAAGGTGGCGACGGTACCCAGAAGTATGACGAAGGAGGCCCTTGAGACGCCTGCCACACCCTTGCTGGTAAGCATCAGCGTCAAGGCGATGACAAACTGCTTTTCGATGGAAAGATCGATTCCCGCGGCCTGCGCAACAAATACCGCAGCAAGGGAAAGGTACAAAGTAGATCCGTCCAGGTTAAAACTATAACCTGTTGGAATCACGAAGGAGACGATTTTCCGGGGTACCCCGAAGGCCTCCATAGATTCCATAGCTGAGGGCAAGGCAGACTCAGAATTAGCTGTAGCAAAAGCAATTGAAGCCGGTTTTGATACCGCATTTATGAATTTCAAAACCGGAATCTTGAAAATCAGGGCAATCGGAAACAGAACCAGTAACAGAAATGCAATCAGGGCTACATATAAAGTAACCAGCAATTTAAGCAGCGAAAACAACACATCGGTACCCAAATGGCCTATTGTGAAGGCTATGGAGGCGAAGACTGCCACAGGAGCAAAATACATCACGATTCCGGTGAATTTGAACATCACCTCGGTCAGGCTGGCAGTCAGTTTCAGCATCGGGGTTTTGTACTTTTCCGTCAGCATGGAAAGCGCGATACCAAATATGATACTGAAGATAACTATCTGAAGGATATTGCCTTCCGCGATAGCTTTGGCAATATTTTCGGGGAAAATATGCAGCAGAAATTCCTGAGTTGTCTGCAATTTCGCAGGAGTGACGGGCACATTTCCGGTCATCGCGGAAAGATTGATACCAACGCCGGCTTTGGATACGTTAATGGCAATCAATCCGATGAAGAGTGCGAGTGTGGAGGCGATTTCGAAATAGAGCAGTGATTTCCATCCCATCCGGCCAACTTGCTTCAGGTCGGTATGACCGGCAATTCCATTGACCAGGGTAGCAAAAAGCAATGGCGCGATGATGGTTTTGATCAACCGGAGGAAGATTTCGCTCAGAAATTGCAGGGAATTCGCAATCTGAGGCAGGCTATGCCCAAACTCAGCACCGGCAACCAAGCCAAAAAGGATCCAGACCGTCAATGATTTTTTCCGCCAGGCCAACAAAGCAAATGCAAAGATTGTCAGCAACCTGCTTATGGTCAGGATCTGATTACCAGGATCGGCAAGCCTGAATATTTTCAAAAAAGAGAGCAGTGCAGTAATCGAAAGTGAAGCGATCAGTAACCAAGATACCCAATGCAGGGCGTTTCCGTTCTTTAATTTTTTTTCCAAGACTGATTTTTTTTCACAGGTTACATTAGCAATCAAAGATAAAAATTCTGGTAAATCTTCCTGCTTGATCCACCTTTATTCTCGAAAACAGGAGTCATTTTTTAGGCGGGTCCTGCTTTCCCATGGACTCAAATTCTTCTGCATATTTCGTCCAGGCCTCTTCCATCTCTTTTACCTTACCGGGAAACTTTTCGGCAAGGTTAGTGGTCTCGGATCGGTCTTTGCTTAAATCGTAAAGCTCCCAGGGTGACTTGTGATCGGCCGTCAATTTCCAGTTGCCGATACGGATGGCCCTATTGCCTTCGTGGTTCCACCAGAGAAAATCACGGCTGACGGTGCCGTCTTTTCGAAATACTGGCAGAAGGCTCTTCCCCGGTAGGGGTGGCACCTGAAGATCTGCAACTGAGGCAGGCATTTTGCCTCCGGTGATGTCCAGTATGGTCGGGAGCAGGTCGATCAGATGCCCCGTGTTAGTACGGAATTCTCCGTGAGCCTTTATTCCTGCAGGCCAGCTGACAATCAGGGGGGTGGAAATGCCACCTTCGTGGTTCCACGATTTATGGAGTCTGAAAGGCGTGTTGGCGGCACTCGACCAGCCCGGACCTATACCCAGATAGGACTTTGCTGAGCCAACCACCGAGCCCAGTTCATGGCCCCCTTCGCGGATAATCTGTTCGGCAGACGCACCATTGTCAGAAACGAAAATAATCAGGGTATTATCCAGTACGCCCATCGCCTTAATCTGGTCGATGACCCGGCCAATTTCGAGATCCATCCGATAAATCATGGCAGCATGAACAGCCATTTTAGCTGACTGAAATTCTTTTTGTTCTGCCGTTAGCGTATTCCAGGGAACTGCATGACCTACCTCCCCCGGACCGATTCTTTTCTGCAACTCCGTTTCCGGCAAATTCCACGAAGGAATAACTTCAGGATCCAAGTCAGACAGGTTGCAATTGATGATCCCAAGCTTCTTCAACCGAGCATAACGCTCCTTGCGCAAGGCATCCCAGCCCGCTTTGTAACGATCCTTGTATAAGGCAATGTCGGCAGCAGGTGCCTGAATCGGAAAATGCGGACTGTGGAAGGCGAGGTATTGAAAGAATGGCTGAGCCGGGTATTTTACAGCATGTTCCTTCAGAAACTTGATGGCATAATCGGCAATCCTGGTTGTCGAATAGGAACTTCCGTCCGGCTCTATCGGCGGTAGCTTTAAATCATCTTCGGTATGATTGACTGCTCCGAAATAGCCTTCAGTATTCATATATAAATAGGAATGCTCGAAGCCATTGTCTGATGGTTTTCCATCTACATGCCATTTCCCTGAGACATAAGAATGATAGCCCAGTGGTTTCAGGTATACCGGAAGCAATTGTGCCCAGCGGGGACGAATACCAGCTGCACCACCTGTGGCCGGGTTGCCAATCCATTGCTTAGTGCCGGATAGATTGTCACGCCGGACCGACTGGGGATAATATCCGGTCAGCAAACTTGCCCGGGAAGGCCAGCAACGACCCGTGTTGTAAAATTGTGTAAAACGAATGCCTTTGGAAGCTAAACGGTCCAGGTTTGGGGTCTGAATCTCACTGCCGTAACATCCGGCATCAGAGAAACCCATATCATCAGCAACAATGATAAGGATATTGGGCTTTTTTTCCTGAGCGCTGAGAGTGACCGGAATACCGCATGCCAACCCTGCAAGTACCGGGTACAAAGTTCGTTTAATCAACATAACAGGAGGTATTAGTTTGTCTGTAGTATCGTGCTTTAGTTCAGATTTGCTTATCTTTTGGAGAGGATATTCTTTTCATATTGCTGGATTTCAGCAATATAATCGACCCCTACCGGGACGCCGGACTCCAGACAATAGTAATCCCAAACGGCGCTGAAAGGCATGGTTTTCAACTCTTCCAGCATGGCCAGGCGCTCGAAATTCTGTCCGGCTTCTTCCATGGCAATCAAGGTTTTGGTTGGTTCGAGCAGAGCGATCAGAAATGCTTTCTGCGCAGCGCGGGTTCCGATCACATAAGCGCCAATCCGGTTAATGGAGGCATCGAAGAAATCGAGACCGATGTTCACGCGGCTCAGGAAATTGTTGCGGATTATTTCTGAGGCAATCAGCTGAAGATCATCGTTTAAGGTAACCACATGATCCGAATCCCAGCGTACAGGCCGGGTCACGTGAAGAAGAATTTCGTCGATAAACTGCAGACAGGCCGAAATTTTGTCACCGACCTGCTCTGTTGGATGGAAATGCCCATTGTCCAGGCAGATCAGTTTGTTGTTTTGGATGGCATATCCGAGGTAGAAATCATGCGATCCGACCGTCATCGACTCAGCCCCGATGCCAAATAGCTTGCTCTCAATAGCATCCTTCATGTAGACCTTCGGATAATCGACGGCCATCGCCTCATCGAGCGATTTTTTCAGGAGCACCCGATGGCCGTTGCGATCAATCGGCGTATCTTTCGATCCGTCCGGAATCCAGGTATTGTGCACACAAGGCGAACCAAGTTGCCTGCCGATTTCCGCCGAAATGGCGCGACATCTTTTGACATGTTCCACCCAGAATTTGCGGTTTTCCTCCTTCTTGCTGGAGAGAGTAAACCCGTCGGCTGCCCTGGGATGGGAAAAACAGGTGGCATTAAAATCCATTCCGATGCCGAGTTTCTTGCACCAGTCGATCCAGCTTTGAAAATGCTTCACCTCAATTTGGTCGCGATCCACCCTTTCACCTTTGAAATCGCCGTAAATGGCATGCAAATTCAATCTTTGCTTTCCTGGTAAGAGTGAAAATACTTTTTCCAGGTCGGCCCTCATTTGCGCGATGGTGGTCGCTTTCCCCGGATAGTTTCCAGTCGCCTGGATACCCCCGCCGGAGAGTGTAGCGTCGGGTGTTTCGAACCCGCCGACATCATCCGTTTGCCAGCAGTGCAGCGATATCACTACTTCGTTCATCTTCTTTACAACGGCATCCGTGTCGACGCCGAGTTCCGCATATTGAGCCTTTGCAATCGCATAGGCCTGATTAACCAATTCCTTGTTCATTTTGCTAAATTTATTCCATGTAAAATAATTCTGTCAGAGACTTGGTAACCGGAGAGTTATCCGGATTTGACGCCATGATATCCGACATATATTTCCACCATTTCTGAACGATTTCGGTCTTGCCGAGATCCTGAGAACCCCCCTTCCCGCTCACCTTCTGAAAAGCAAACAGGATATCGGTCTCCTCATCCAGAAAAATGGAATATTCGCTTACGCCCGCCTCCTTCAGCAATTGATGTAATTCTGGCCACAAAGCGTCGTGGCGCCGTTTATATTCCTCTTTTTGCCCCTTGTTCAGGTGCATTTTAAAAGCTACCCGCATAAGAATCCTCCTTTTCTACATTGCATTTCCAATACCCACAATGAAAACCGATCCGATAATCACAAGGATACCTACCGTGAAGGTCATCTTGGTTTTAGGTGCCACGCCGGTCCATTCATGCCTGTAAACGCCCCACATGTTGGCAGTTAGGATAATAGTAGACATGTGCAGAATCCAGGAACTTGCACCATTGCCGAGTTTGCTTTCGCCCATGCCATAAAAGAAAAACTGCATAAACCAGGTCGTTCCAGCAAGGGCAGAAAACATGATATTACGCGCAATCGGGGTCTTCTTGTTGACAAAATCACCGTAAGACTTGTTTTTCAGGCTGAGGATGGTCGTCCAGATGAAGTTGGTCGTCAATCCTCCCCAAAGAATGACAATATAGGGGACGTTATTCTGAAACAGCGGATTGCATCCTGCCACGACGGCTGCCTGGGCCATCGGTTTTCCGACTTCGATGCCAAAATTAAAGAAGGAGCTCAGTATCCCGGAAATCACCGCGATGATCAATCCTTTTACGAGCGAGAATTCGGCCACACTGGCCTTTTGCTCCTCTTCAGATAGCTCTTTCTCCTTCATCATTCCGGCCTTGCCTGAGATGGCAATCCCGATCAGACAAACCAGTACTCCCAGCAATACCAGGCGACCACCTGTTGTTGTCATCATGTGGGTAAAGGAGACCTTTCCCAAAGTCGGGTTGATCGAGTAATAAATGGATGGTACAATGGCGCCGAACGCGGCGCAGAAGCCTAATACGACTGAATTACCAAGCGACATTCCCAGGTATCGGACACCCAGACCGTACGTTAATCCGCCGATGCCCCACAGGAGACCCATCATGAAAGTTAAATAAAAAATCTGGGAGGTACTGGCCGCGATGATTGCTGCAAAACCAGGAACTGTCAGATAAGCTGCCAGCGGAGGAACGATTAACCATGAGAAGATTCCGCCGACAATCCAGAAGCTTTCCCAGGCCCAACCCTTTACTTTGTTGTAGGGCATATAAAAACTTCCCGAAGCGAATCCGCCAATCGAATGAAAAATAACGCCTAATAATGCATTCATAGTTTGTTTGGTTAAAAAAATAAATATAAGGTATTTTTCGGCGCTCAATATACAAAAAATGGGGACGCTATCTCATAGAAAAAGGATACGCCGGGACGCAATTAGCGCTCAGATAATCCCAACAACTTATAATCACTTATTTTTAAAGAAGATTGAGCATCAGAATACATTATTCGTGGCATAAGCCTTAACATAAAGTGCAAACTATTCAAAGTTAAATCTATTAATAATTAATTTCCCAATAAACTAAGAAATTCTTCAGCAATGATAGGATTAAATGTAAAATACATATTGAGTAGTCAACATAGATAGGTCAAAAATTATAGAATTTCTTTGATTTCCAAATCTACAAATCACAAAAATCGCATAAAAATGAAAAAATCAGATAATTACTAAATTTGTAACTAACTGATTTTTCAGAGCGGAAAACGAGATTCGAACTCGCGACCCTCAGCTTGGGAAGCTGATGCTCTACCGACTGAGCTACTTCCTCAAAACCAGTTAATTAAATCCCTAAAAACTGATTCTCTTATCTTTCGGTTTACGTTATGGTTTACACGCAAACAACAGGAATGGGGTTTATAATATTGAATCTTTCTATGATCTTTACCCTTGAAATAAATCATTTACCCAAAGGATAAACCAAAAGTAGGTAAAAAATATTTGCAATAATCGGATAATATCTTCTCAATCCAGAAATTTATCAACCGGCTAATTTAAATCTTCTGTACCGAATTGTTTTTTTAATCTGGTGAAGTTATTCTTAAAAATCACCACCCATATATCGAAACATTTCTATACTTTTAGGATTAATTATTCACGAAAAATTACCTTTGCGGGTGGTTTTTAGAGGAACTGCCATTATGGTGCAAGCCTAAATAAGACATA
>DATCHD010000058.1:0-15870 GCA_036508555.1 Prolixibacteraceae bacterium | reverse complement strand
GCCATTCCTGGGTGGGGGAGAGATGATCGACAGGGTCACCTTCGAGAAAACTACTTACAACGAACTGCCGTATAAATTCGAGGCTGGCACGCCACATTATGTCGGCGCCATTGCACTCGGAACCGCCATTCAGTACGTGCAGAATATAGGCCTTCATGCAATTTCAGCGTACGAACATCATCTGCTGACCTATGCCACAGAAAAAATGAAGGCATTAGGGGATGTGCGGATATTTGGCGAGTCACCAACCAAAACCGGAGTCATTTGTTTTCAACTCGGTCATATTCACCCGTTTGACCTGGGCACACTGCTCGATCAGTTGGGTATCGCAGTTCGTACCGGCAGAATGTGCGCTGATCCCGTAATGGATCATTATGGCGTTTCTGCTATGACCCGCGCCTCATTCGCCTTTTATAACTCGGTGGAGGAAATCGACATTTTCATCGCCGCACTCACCCGCATCAGAACGATGTTTTAATCCCTATTTTTGCAAAAAACAATTACCATGACCATCGAAGAAGTTCAGCAGTCCATCATCGCAGATTTTTCTGTCTACGAAGACTGGATGGATAAATATACCTACCTGATTGAACTCGGCAACGAAATGGAACCCATTGATGCTTCCTATAAAGTCGACCAAAACCTCATACGTGGTTGCCAGTCAAGGGTTTGGTTGCAGCAAAGGCTCGAAGGGGATCGCATTATTTTTGAGGCAGAAAGCGACGCCCTTATTGTCAAAGGACTGGTAGCCCTGCTACTAAAGGTCTTTTCCAACAGGACTTCCCAAGAAATTCTGGATGCCGAGCCCTATTTTATCGATGAAATCGGGTTAAGACAACATCTGTCTCCTACCCGCTCCAACGGATTGATGGCCATGATCAAGCAAATTAAGCTGTATGCCCTGGCCTACAAACAAATTTCACTTCAAAAAAAATAAAATGGACCAAAGAATAGATCTCGTCATCGCTAATCTAAAAGAAGTTTTCGACCCTGAAATACCCGTCAATATTTATGATCTTGGATTGGTCTACAATGTTGATGTGGAAGGGAATACGGCTACTGTTCTGATGACCCTGACCGCCCCTGGTTGTCCGGCCGCCGATATGATCGTGGCAGACGTGGAGTATATGACCAAAAAAGTGGAAGGCGTAGAGGAATGCAAGGTTGAGATTACCTTCGATCCTGCCTGGGACAAGTCTATGATGTCGGAAGAAGCTCGGCTGGAACTTGGATTTATGTAGAAAATGAACTCTTCTCCCGCGACCTTCAGTCAATTTATCAAGACCAAAGCCGCTGAACTTGGTTTTGACGCCTGTGGTATTTCCAGGGCGAAACCTTTGGAGGAGGATCGGGAGAGATTACTCGGGTGGCTGGGCAGCGGATATCATGGTACAATGGATTACATGTCCAACTATTTGGAGAAAAGAGTTAATCCTATAGTCCTGGTGGAAAGTTCAAAATCCGTCGTTTCCGTCCTTCTCAATTACTATACCGATCAAAAACAGGAGGATCCCAGCGCTCCGAAGATCTCGAAATATGCGTTAGGAAAAGATTACCATGATGTTCTTAAAGCGAGACTTTTCGCGTTACTCGACTATATCCGTACGGAATTGGCTCCCTGCGAGGGCCGTGCGTTTGTCGACTCCGCACCGTTGCTGGAAAAGGCGCTTGCGAAAGAGGCAGGACTCGGATGGATCGGTAAAAATTCCCTGTTGATCCATCCCCGGATGGGAAGTTTTGTCTTTATCGGAGAGCTGGTTCTTGACCTGGAACTCGAGTATGACGAACCCTTCGGCAACAGTCTTTGCGGATCCTGCACACGATGCATGGACAGTTGTCCGACCGGAGCTATCATTTCGCCCTTCGTTCTGGATGCCAGAAAGTGTATCTCCTATCTGACCATCGAAACGAAGGAAAATATTTCGGAATCCCTTGCCAGGAATCTCTCAAATTACCTGGTAGGATGCGATATATGTCAACAGGTTTGCCCTTGGAACAGTAAGGCCAAACAGCATAATGTTGATGCATTCCGACCGAAACCGGAACTTTTGAAAATGAATGCCAGTGAATGGCAATCCCTTGAAAAACCCCAATACAACAGGCTTTTTAAAGATTCCGCAGTGGAACGGGCCGGGTTTACGCGCATGAAAAGGACGCTTGTACATCTGTTCGGGCAAACCTGGATCGCTTTTGATGGCCTTAATCTCTATGCAACGCTTTGGAAACCTGATGTTTCACCCAAGGCAGTAATAGCGTTCGTCCATGGTCACGGTACGCACAGCCGAAGGTACGAAGAGTGGTATAATGCATACTTAAAGAGGGGCTTCGCAGTCATCACTTTCGACCTTCGCGGTCATGGCAGGTCGGGTGGAAAACAGGGTACCATTCACCAATTTAACGAATATCTGGAAGATGTCGACCTGCTTATGAGGAAGGCCAGGGAAAATTTTCCGCACCTGCCCATCGTTTTATACGGCCATAGCATGGGCGCTACCATCGTTCTTTCGTTTTTGCAAATGGCAACGAATCTGCCAGAAATGGCTGTCCTCGCCTCGGCTTGGCTTGAGCTGGTGCAACCACCCGGTAAGTTTAAGAGCCTGGCAATATGGCTGGCCGATTCGCTTTTGCCCCAGATGACGATAAAAACTGGGCTGAAATCCAAGGATTTTGCTCCGCCCGTTCCGAACGAGATTCTGAAGGAGCGCGACCCGCTGATGCACAAGAAGATTTCAGCACGCTGCTTCAGGGAGGTCGAACGGGCTACAAAAAAGATCAATGCGGAGACGCTGCCGACTACGGTTCCGATGCTTTTCATGCATGGCACCAACGACAGGGTTTCGGCATCGGCTGCATCTGAAAAACTGGCCCTCGGCCTTCCCGGCAAGGCAACCTACCGCGACTGGGAAGACGGACCTCACCAGCTGCTTACATGGGAACAGGCAGAAAAGGTAACTGATTTTACCATTGACTGGATAAACAAGCAATTATGATAGCGTTTAGAACAGAAGTCGCTTTGCCAAAAATTGGGAACCTTATTTCCTACCGAAAGAATGCCCTGATGATAGGATCCTGTTTTACGGAAAACATCGGTAGGTATCTTCAGGACCACTGCTTTCCTGTGATGACCAATCCTTGTGGCATATTATACAATCCGGCTTCCATGGCTGATTGTCTGAACTTCCTGGTAAGTGAAAGGCAATTTACAGCAGCCGACTTGTTTTATGCCAATGGATTATGGAACAATTTCTATTTCCACAGCCGTTTTTCTGATCCGGAAAAAGAAACGGCCCTCAGAAACATGAATAACTCAGTGAAGCTGGCATCGGGCCAACTGAGATCTGCTTCCCATCTTTTTCTAACCTTTGGTACATCCTGGATCTACCGAGAAAAAGAAAGTGGGCAAGTAACAGGCAATTGCCACAAACTACCTGCCAGCACGTTTATCAGGGAAAGATTGTCGGTTGAGGAGATGTCCGGGCTATGGATCAACCTCATTCACCAGCTTTTTGAGAGCCATCCAACCCTCAGTATTGTATTGACAGTGAGCCCAATAAGACACTTTAAAGATGGGAGCTTTGAGAATCAGGTCAGTAAATCCGGACTCTTCCTGCTGGTCGAAAAATTGATTTCCATTTTCGGATCCGACAAAATCCACTATTTCCCATCCTATGAACTGGTGATGGACGAGTTACGTGATTATCGCTTTTATGCCACGGATATGGTACATCTCAGCGAAACGGCTGTCTCTTTTGTGCAGGAAAAGTTCAATGAAGTATTTCTCGACAGCGAAAGCAAAGAAATAAATTCGAAAATTGATAAAATCATTAAATCCCTCTCCCACAAACCTTTTCAGAAAAATGGTCAACTTTTTCAGGATTTTCTTTCACGGCAAATGGATGACCTGTTAAAATTGGAAACACGGTGTCCTTTTCTCCATTTGGAGCATCTAAAAACTGATATCATTCAAAAAAGGGGGCATTAAATTTTTTCTTAACAATTGCTTTACTTATTTTTAAGCAATCTAAAGTACATTTGCAGAAACTTTTACAAGTTTCAATTTAACAGTTTGTAAATTATGGGATATCTGAATTTTGATAAAGATAAACTGGTCAATTTATCCTATTCACTGGAACGCGAAACCTTGCGGACCAATCGTGCAGGAGCATACTCTTCTACCACGCTGGCAGGGTGCAATACGCGAAAATACCATGGTTTACTGGTCGTTCGGTTGGACGAACTGGACGGAGGAAAACATGTCCTGCTCTCCACCCTGGATGAGACTGTCATTCAGCACGAAGCGCAGTTTAACCTCGGCATCCACAAATTTCCCGGCGATTTTTATGAGCCAAAAGGACATAAATACATCCGCAATTTCGAGTTTGACACCATTCAAAAACACACTTATCGTGTTGGTGGAGTGGTACTTACCCGTACCAGATTGCTTGTTGAACACGAAAATCAGTTGCTTGTAAAATACACGTTGGAAGAAGCTAACAGTCCGACCAAGTTGCGGTTTAAACCATTCCTGGCCTTTCGTAATGTACATTCGCTCAGCAAAGTCAATCTCTACGCTAATTCAAAATACATGCCAGTTACCAACGGAATCAGGATGAACATGTACGAAGGGTATCCTGATTTTTTCATGCAACTGTCTAAGAATTGTGACTTTGTTCCCGTTCCTGATTGGTACAAGAATGTCGAATACGTGAAAGAGCGTGAGCGCGGCTATGAATTTCAGGAAGATCTTTTTGTCCCGGGCTACTTCGAGGTATCGATCAAAAAAGGGGAATCTGTCTTCTTTAGCGCCTCAACCACGGAACAAAACCCAGCCACCTTTCTTAAAAGGTACGAATCGGAGAAAAAGTTGCGTATTCCGAGGGATTCGTTTTTCAACTGTCTGCTAAACTCAGGACAGCAGTTTCTTTGGGAACGCAAAGACGGGATAGACCTCATTGCCGGATATCCCTGGTATGAATCGATCCCCCGGCAAACACTGACCGCTTTACCAGGCATTTTGCTCAGTCGTCTCGACAAAAAGACCTTCGAAGCGGTTTTATCCACCAATCTGAAACGGTTAAAAAAAGGTCTTTTACCTAAATATGCCGGCATCGAAAGCGGCTATGATGCTGCCGATGCTCCTTTACTCGTATTTTGCGCGCTTCAAGAGCTGGCAAAATACACATCTCCCCGGGAGATCTGGCGCACCTACGGCTCCTATCTCAAAGATATTTTATCCAACTACCGTGAAGGCACTGATTACAACATTCACATGCTTGAAAATGGCTTAATGTATGCCAAAGAAGAGGGTGTCGCACTTACCTGGATGGATGATTACAAAGATGGAGTACCCGTCACGCAAAGAGGTGGTATTCCTGTTGAGATCAATGCGTTATGGTACAATGCCGTTTGTTTTGCCTTAGAACTGGCTGTTTTGTCAGAGGACAAGGCCTTTGTGAGACGATGGAAGGAATTGCCTGCACGCATTGCATCATCTTTCATTTCCGGCTTCTGGTGTGAAGAGTGTGGCCAGCTGGCCGATTACATCGATGGAGACTACACCGACTGGTCGGTTCGTCCAAACATGTTGATGGCAACTGCCCTGGATTTTTCGCCTTTATCACGGACTCAGAAGAAGGCTATTATCAGCACCGTCCGAAATAATCTTCTGACTCCAGTCGGCATCCGCACCCTGTCGCCAGAAGATCCGGCTTATAAGGGGCTCTCCGGTGAAAGGGCGGATGATTTTTCACAAGCAGCCCATCAGGGATCGGCTTACCCATTCCTGATTTATCCTTTCGTAAAGACTTATCTCGAAGTACACAAAGCCGGCGGACTCTCTTTTGCAAAAAATTGCCTGGAAGGTTTTAAAAACGAAATGGCGGAAAATTGTATCGGTACACTTTCAGAGGCATACGAAGGGAATCCCCCGCATACGGCAAAGGGTTCAATCTCTCAGGCCTGGAACGTTTCTGCAGTAATTATGGCTACGATGCTGGTCGAGAAATTCGAGGAAGAAAACAGGACCAAAAGCTAAAAAACCAATGATATGAAGGTATTGATGTTTGGATGGGAATTTCCTCCTCATATAAGTGGTGGATTAGGCACGGCGAGTTTTGGTCTGACCAAAGGACTCGCTGAATTCAAGGATATTGAAGTCCTTTTTGTTGTCCCGAAGGCTTATGGTGACGAAGACGATACCACTGTAAAGAAAATCATTGGAGCCAACGAAATAAGTATCACCAGAAAGCAGGTACATGTTCAGAACAGCGAACTTAACATGGACGTTTCTGAGGTGCAATCTAACCTGATTCCCTATGCCGATCCCGAGGAATTCTGGCAGTTAACTCAAAAACGACTCTCCGCTTCCACCCGTTTTATTCAGACAGATGAGCAGGGAAAAATCCCGTTCTCCGGGAAGTACGGGGCTAATTTGCTGGAAGAGATCGCAAACTACGCCATTGTGGCCGAATATATAGGTAAAGAATACAATTTTGACATCATTCATGCCCACGACTGGCTGGCTTATCCTGCCGGGATTGCCGCAAAACGTGTCAGCGGCAAACCATTGGTCATTCATGTTCATGCGACCGATTTCGACCGCAGCGGCGGAAGCGTAAACCCGAAAGTCTATGCCATTGAGCGGGAAGGGATGGAAATCGCAGACCAGATTATCACGGTAAGTAACCTGACAAAGAAGATCGTCATTGAGAAATATGGCATCCATCCTGGTAAGATAACGACGGTATACAATGCCGTTGAACCAATTGAAAACAAGGAGGCCGAGCGCTTCCAGAGAGGTATAGAGGATAAAATCGTCACTTTCCTGGGAAGAATTACCCTGCAGAAAGGTCCGGAATATTTTATAGAAGCCGCTTATCAGGTATTGAAACGGACCGATCATGTCCGGTTTGTAATGGCGGGAAGTCGCGACATGATGGAGAAGATGATCAGACGTGCTGCCCGTCTTGGAATTTCGGACAAGTTTCATTTCACCGGTTTCCTCCGCGGAGATGACGTTTTCGATATGTTCCGAATGAGCGACGTTTATGTAATGCCCTCTGTATCTGAGCCATTCGGTATTTCTCCCCTTGAAGCTATGATGACCGATGTGCCCGTGATCATTTCCAAGCAATCCGGCGTGGCCGAAATTTTGACACATGCCATAAAAGTTGATTTCTGGGATATTAATGCCATGGCTGATGCCATTTACGGCATCATAAAATATCCTGCACTGTCTGCCATGTTCAGAAAATTCGGCAGGGAGGAAGTCGATAGTCTGCAATGGAAACATTCTGCAGCACATGTTCGCGAAGTATACAAAAAAGCAATTAGTTAAGTTTCATCGATAATAGTCCAAACCATGAAGACAATCTGCCTTAATTTCCAGATACACCAACCCTTTCGTTACCGTAAATACCGGTTTTTCGATATTGGAAATGATTCTTATTATTATGATGACTATGCCAATGAAACTATTCTGAGGAAGATTGCTGACAGTTGCTATCTGCCTGCCAACAATATCCTTCTGAAGCAAATCAAAAAATTCAAGGGGAAATTTAAAGTTTCCTTCTCGATTTCAGGCGTAGCACTGGATCAGTTCAGACTCTATGCGCCCGAAGTTATCGACTCGTTTAAAGATCTGGCTGATACCGGTTCTGTTGAGTTCCTCTCCGGAACCTATGCCAATTCATTGGTTTCTTTGGCGGATGCTGAACTTTTTGCCAAACAGGTAAAGATGCACGACGATCTCATAGAAACCTGGTTCAATCAGAAACCGACTGTATTCCGCAATACAGAGTTGATCTACTCTGACGAACTTGGCGACCTGATCTTCAGAATGGGGTTCGAAACAGTTATTACAGAAGGTGCAAAACATATTCTTGGATGGAAGAGTCCGAACTACCTCTATTGTAATGCACTCAACCCACGACAAAAAGTGCTGATGCGCAACAACCGTCTCAGTGACGACATCTCATTCCGCTTTTCTAATTCATCCTGGAACGAATATCCGCTTACTGCCACTAAGTTGGCTGGTTGGCTGGTTGATCTTCCCCAAAAGGAGGAAATTGTCAACATCTTCCTGAATTACGAGACCTTTGGAGAGATACAAAAGAAACATACCGGTATTTTCCAATTTCTTGAAAGCCTGCCGGAAATAATTTTGAAATCCAAAGAGCTCTCTTTCTCCACTCCAAGTGAAGCGGTGAAAGTTTTGCAGCCAGTTTCTGCTGTGCATGTTCTTCATCCAATCTCATGGGCAGATGAAGAGCGTGATCTTTCAGCCTGGCTAGGGAATGAGCTTCAGAAGGATGCATTCAAACATCTTTATGACCTGCGGGAAAGAGTAAAAAAATGCACAGACCCGAAGATTCAAAAGGATTGGCTTTACCTTCAGTCCAATGATCATCTCTATTACATGAGTACCAAATTCTTCTCCGACGGGGAGGTTCATAAATTTTTCAACCCATACTCAAATCCTTATGAAGCATTCATCAACTACATGAATGTTCTCAGCGACTTCTCGCTCCGCCTGAATAAACTCGTGCCTTTGAATGAAAACGAAGAAGAATTGACAAGGCTCAAGCTGATTATTGATGATAAATCCAAAAAACTGGAGGAGGCGGAGAGGGAGCTAAAAAAACTGAAGAAATCCGTCATAACGAAGCCCAAAACAGCGAAAAAAACTACATCTAAATAATGGAAGAGACCTACTTTAAAAATCTGAGCCAACCTGAAAATAGCAACCCAACCTGGAAAAAAATTATCGTTGAATCTGCATTACCAAATGAACTCTGCTCGCTGCGGACTATTTCACGCAATCTTTGGTGGGTTTGGAACAATGATGCCAGAGCGCTCTTTAATGAAATCGATCCAGTTATTTGGGAAAAATGCGAACACAATCCCATCATCTTACTTGAAGAGACAAGCCATGATCGGTTCTTAGAGCTAAAGTCTGATGAATCTTTCATGTTAAAGATGAAATCAGTTGAAAATCAGCTTAATAAATATTTCAAAGGACGCAAAAAATTACGTGGACCCAAGATCGCCTACTTCAGTATGGAATTTGGCCTCCATTCAAGTTTGAAGATTTATTCAGGCGGATTAGGAGTATTGGCCGGTGATTTCCTCAAGGAAGCCAGTGATTCCAAAGTAGATATGACAGCTGTCGGCTTATTATACCGTTTTGGTTATTTTAAGCAGGTTATCTCAACAAATGGAGAACAACTTGCTAATTATGAGCCGGAACACTTTTCCAAACTACCCATTCAGCCTGCACTGGATGAAAACGGAGAGTGGATAATTGTTGAGGTAGCAATGCCGGATCGCCTGGTATACGTCAGAGTCTGGTTTGTCAATGTCGGGAATGTTAAACTCTACCTCCTTGACACAGATTACGAAGGTAATCAGGAGCAGGACAGGTATATTACGCACCATCTGTATGGCGGAGACAACGAAAACCGTCTCAAACAGGAAATGGTTCTGGGCCTCGGCGGTATTCGTGCCCTGGAAAAGTTGGGCATCCAGTCCGATATTTACCACTGCAACGAAGGACATGCGGCTTTTATTGGCCTCGAGCGGATTTACCTGATAAAAAATCAGTCAAAGCTGTCTTATACCGAAGCCAAGGAAATTGTGCGCGCATCAACGCTGTTTACCACCCATACCCCTGTACCTGCTGGTCATGACTCTTTCCCTGATGAACTCTTTGGTTCTTACATGAATCCGGTAGCCCGAAGTCTCGGAATTTCCATGGATGAGATGATACTTCTTGGTAAAGCAGACAGTAATGAAGGCCGGTTTAACATGAGTTTCCTTGCGGCCAACCTTTCACAGGAGATTAATGGCGTTAGTAAACTTCATGGAGACGTTAGCAAACAGTTGCTCAGCGAACTCTACCGCGGTTTCATGCCCGAAGAACTCGAAAACATAGGTTATGTGACCAATGGCGTGCACTATCCCACATGGGCCGCTTCCGATTGGAAAACTGTTCACGACCAAATTCTCTCTACTGAAGATATGGCTGAAGATATCCATTCTTATGACGAAAACCAGGAGAACCGCGCCTGGAGAAATGTTTACAAGGTACAGGATAAATTGATCTGGGATACCAAATCTAAGCTTCGCGAAAGATTGATCGAATATATCAAGAGACGCTTTACAGATATTCATATTCAAAGGAATGAGAATCCGAAATATATCTCGGAAGCCATCTCAAAATTGAATCCCAAAGCATTGACAATAGGATTTGCCAGGCGATTTGCTACTTATAAAAGGGCTCATCTCCTTTTCCGTGACCTTGATCGACTGGCAAAGATCATCAATAACCCCGACCGCCCCGTGCAATTTCTCTTTGCAGGGAAGGCGCATCCCGCAGACAAGGCCGGACAGGACCTGATCAAATACATCATAGATATTTCTAAAAGACCCGAATTTGTCGGTCGAATCCTCTTCATTCAGAATTACGACATGAATATCGCCAAGATGCTTGTTCAGGGCTGTGATGTATGGATGAATACTCCCACCCGACCACTGGAAGCATCCGGTACATCAGGAGAGAAAGGGGTAATGAACGGTACACTTCACTTCTCTGTCCTCGATGGCTGGTGGGTGGAAGGCTATAAACAAGATGCCGGATGGTCTTTGCCACTTGAAAATTCTTTTGACCTACCCGAACTTCAGGATGAGCTTGATTCAGAGGCAATTTATGGCATCCTTGAAAACGAAATTGTCCCGGCATATTATTACAGGAATGACAAAAACATCCCGGTTCTGTGGGTTGACTTTATCAAAAACACCTTTGCGGAAGTTGTTCCTTTCTTTACCACTACCAGGATGATGAAGGACTACTTTACGCGCTATTATCTTCCACAGGCAGAAAGAACGGCCAATCTGAAAGCAAATAATTTCGCGAAAGCAAAAGAGCTGGCAGCATGGAAGTCTCGGATTATCGATGTCTGGAGTAAAATTGAAGTGAAAAATACTCAGGTTTCAGACGGTATCACGAATACTTACGAAATGGGTAAAGGGTATCCATCCTGGGTTACACTTGACCTGAAGGGTCTCTCTCCAGGCGAAATTGGCGTCGAACTGATTGTTGCTACTGGAAATGATCAGCCTCGTTTCGTGGAAAAACACGATTTTAGTGTAGAAAATAGTGAGGATGGCATGGCGCACTACAAGCTAGAATTAACCCTGAAAAAACCGGGAATTTATAACTACGGCCTCAGGATCTATGCGAAAAATGTTGATTTACCTAATCGCCAGGACTTTAGATTGTTGAAGTGGCTTTGATCCTGGGGATTACAATTTATTGTAAAGCAGTTTGTTGAGAAGATTTTCCTTATGCTTGGGCGAAACCTTCAGCAACTCGCCCGTTTTCAATTCAATCATGCCCCCTTGCGCCTTTATGTAACGCACAACATTGTTTAGATTGACCAGGTGACTACGGTGTATTCTGATGAACCCCAACGGTGTCAGGAGGTTTTCGAATTCCAGCAGCGTTCTGCTGACAATTTTCTCCTGGCCTTCTGTAAAAATGATCCTGGTATAGTTGCGTAATCCTTCACAGCGAATAATCTTATTAACCTGAATAATAGCAAAACCATTTAATTCAGGCAATGCTATAGTCTGGGAACCACTCTCAATATTCGAGAACAGATTGGCTTTAAGCTCATAGACGGCCTTCTTGTCACTGACCATCATGATATTTGGAATTCGGGCAATTGTCTTGATAAGTTCCTTAATATCAATTGGCTTTACGATATAATCGAAGGCTGAATACTTAAATGCCTTGACCGCATATTCGGTAAAAGCTGTGATAAAGATAATCTTGAAATCAATTTTCTTGATTTTGTCCAGCAAATCGAATCCGGTCCCATCCGGCATGCTTACATCCAGGAAAACTAAATCCGGAGAAACGCGCTCAATTAGAGGGATCCCCTCAACAACTGATGCTGCCTCACCAACCAATTCGACATTACCGATCGCCTTTTTCAAAATCTCTCTTAAAAGCATTCTTGAGGTAAAATCGTCGTCAATAATTACTGCCTTAACCATGGTAATAAGATTTAATGTACTTAATCAGGAAATCTTTTTTTCTAAATATTAAGGTGTCAAATCCTAAAAAAAACTCGAGATCGTTCTTTTATAACAAAGAAACTCCGAAAAGGATTAACATAATTGAACTTTTTTTTTAGCCCCATGAAATCGAAGATCAGCAAAGCTAAAAGCTGCGAGATAATTTTCATTGCGATTAATAGTTGGCAAGTCAAGGCGATTTCAGATATTTGCAAAAAAACCCGATGGCCTCAATCCTTTGCATAGAAACTTCAACAGAGGTATGTTCTGTGGCTCTAGCCAACGATGGATGCGTTGTTGAATTACGTGAAGACAAAAATGGGAAAAATCACGCACAGCTACTTACAGGTTTTGTAGAAAACATCATATTAACTAAAAATATTTCATTCAGCTCGCTTGATGCCATTGCAGTCTCAGGAGGGCCGGGCTCTTACACAGGATTAAGAATTGGCGTTTCGACCGCAAAAGGGTTATGTTATGCGACCGGATTACCGCTGATTGCGATTCCTTCACTCGAATCAATGGCACATCATGTCATTTCCAACCCCTATATTTTTGGTTTTAAAAAAGATGAATCCTTGTTTTATTGTCCCATGATTGATGCCAGAAGAATGGAGGTTTATGACTGTGTTTATAACAATCGGCTGGTAAAAGTTCGTGAAATTCAGGCAGATATCGTCGATCATTTGTCTTTCGCCTCCTTGTTGCTTGATCAAAAAATTCTCTTCTTTGGGAATGGTGCAGATAAATGTATGACAACTATCAAGCATCCAAATGCTTTGTTTCTGGAAAATGTAACTACCTCAGCGGGACACATGGCAAGGTTGGCTGAAGATGCCTGGCTGGCTGGAAAATTCGTGGATGTTGCTTATTATGAGCCATTTTACCTCAAGGATTTTGTCGCCACTATTCCAACTAAGAATATTTTCCATACAAATACAAATTCCCATCCTCCAGAATGAAGAAAATCCTGATCATCACTTATTATTGGCCACCAAGCGGAGGAGCCGGAGTTCAGAGGTGGCTGAAATTCTCAAAATATCTGCCTGAATTAGATTTTGAACCCGTTATTCTTACGGTTGATGAAAAGGAAGCATCCTATGCCCAGCTGGACTATTCACTGCTAAAGGAAGTTGATCCGGGACTGACAGTCCATAAAACAAAGACTTTTGAACCCTATAATCTATACCGGAAGCTGTCGAACAAGAAAGAGATCCCTTATGGGGGATTCTCCAACCAGAAAAAGATTACCTTTTTTGAGAAGTTCTCCCGTTTCATCCGGGGGAATTTATTTGTCCCGGATCCCCGAAAGGGTTGGAGCAGTTATGCCTACAAAAAGGCATCCGAATTGATTAACAACGAAAAAATAGAAGTAATCGTCACTACCGGACCACCGCATTCCACCCATTTAATCGGCAGAAAACTGAAAAAGAAAATGGGTGTGAAGTGGGTAGCCGATTTCAGGGATCCATGGACCGATATTTATTATTACCAGGATCTGTATCACATAGGATTGGTCACCAGATTCGATCGCTGGCTGGAGAAATGCGTACTCTCAGAGGCAGACAAGATCATCACAGTAAGTGAAGAGGTTGGAAAGCTTTTGTTGAAAAAAATCCCTCACTCACCTGGCAAAATTGCCATCATCCCAAATGGATTTGATGAAGCGGATTTTGAACAGGCAGTACCTGTACAAAATGAAATGTTTACCATTACATACACCGGTACGATCTCAATGATCTACCGGATCGAACAATTTATAGAAGCTGTCTGCCGGCTTCCTGGTAAGGTTAAAGAAGAAATCCGGATCCGTTTCGTTGGCAATGTTCCGGATGAAATCATCCACCTCTTTGATCTGAATAACCTCTCTTCTATGGTCGAAGTGATGGGCTATATTCCGCACGAACAAGCTATAAGTCAGATGAAAGGAGCATCTTTGCTGCTGATGGCTATTCCGGATACGCCTGACAACAAGGGTATTGTAACAGGAAAACTTTTCGAATACCTCGCTGCCCGCAAACCAGTGTTGGCCATAGGCCCGGAAGGTGGAGACGTTGATATACTGATAGATAAATGCAAGGCTGGTAAATTATTTTCTTACGAAAACACTGAAGGCATGAAGAATTTTATACTTGAAATATTTCAGCAATACAGCGCTGGAGCTTCAGGTATTCATTCCACCGGCATAGAAAGTTACACCCGCAAAAACCTTACGAAGGAATTATCAAGATACCTTTGATATGAGAAAACAGTCCATCCTCTTTGTATATATCGACTATTCCACTTTCGTCCATGCGGATTTTGAAATATTATCGACCTTCGCCAACGTGACAAAATACCAGTTTAAGCCAGTGAAAGGTTTAATCAGGACAGGGGTTGAACTTCTAAAGGAGCTGATATTTCTGATTTTTCAGGGATACAAATATGATTCTGTTTTCATTTGGTTCAGTGACTATCACTCCTTGATGCCTGTTGTTTTTACGAAAATCTTCGGGAAAAAGTCATTCGTAGTCATTGGCGGATATGATGTTGCCTCTCTGCCTGAATTTAAATACGGTGCGTTGAGCAGTCCTGTCAGGGCTTGCTTTTCGCGAAACACACTCAAACTTGCCACCGTATGTTTCCCGGTAGCCGAGGCATTGAAAAAGAAGTTGCTGGAAATTAATCCAAATGCAAAGGCGGAGGTTATTGCGACCAGACAGGATGCAGAAAAATTCAGTTTCGAGGAATACGAAAGGCAGAAGCGCATTGTAACCGTTTCTGGGACAGGGAATTACCAACGGCTGATGGTCAAAGGGCTCGACAGGTTCCGCGATTTGGCCCTTAGGCTGCCCGAATTCGAGTTTCAGATAATAGGTGCCACCGAAGCAGTCAGACATTATTTTGAACCTCTTCCTACAAATTTACTTTTGCTCCCCTCTGCAGAATTCGGTCAGATGATCCAACATTACCGGAATGCCTCTTTCTACGCCCAGCTTTCACGTTCTGAGGGTTTGCCTAATGCACTCTGCGAGGCCATGTTATGTGGTTGTATCCCTGTTGGTACCGATGTTGGAGATGTTCAAACGGCAATTGCAGATACGGGTCTGACAATAGCGGAATGGGATCCTGAAATACTTGCCGCATATATTCGTATAAATCACAATAACAACCTATTGCGAGATGCTGCAAGAGCAAGAATAATAGATTTGTATCCTCCGGAAATCCGAAGAGAAAAATTTATCGCTTTATTAGGTAGCCAAATTCAATAGAAGAATCTGTAAAAACTGTAAAAATGGATAACCACACGGCCTGTAAGATTTGTGGAAACATAGACAATAACCGCATTCATCTTGCCAAGGAACATTTACTGGGCATGCGCGATGAATTTTACTACCTCGAATGTTCTAACTGTTACTGCCTGCAAATCATTGAAACTCCGGAAAATCTTTCGAAATATTATCCTTCCTCCTATTACTCTTTCCAAAAACCGAGATTCGGGCTAAGTCTGAATCCTATTGTATACTATCTGAAGAGAAGTTTGCTGCGTCACTACCTGCACAAATTTGATCCTATAGGAGCCATTCTTTCTCTATTTTTGCCTCATCCCTTCCAGTGGATGAAACCTGGGCTGCTCAACTTCAAATCCTCGATTCTTGACATTGGCTGTGGTTCCGGGCGGATCATTTTGTCGATGCAACGCAGCGGATTCAAGAGCCTGACTGGTATTGACCCCTTTTTGGAGAAGGATCTTCAAATCAGCGACAACCTGAAAATTCTGAAAAAAGATCTGTTCGAAATATCAGGTCAATA